>JBOHOS010000476.1:0-6665 GCA_050731295.1 Nitrospiraceae bacterium
ATTGACTCACTTTAGTAAGATCGGAGCGAGGCAGGCAATAGACAAGACCGGACAGCGCGAGCGTCAGCGATGCGGGCTCGGCACCGGCAAACCTTCGATGGCCATGATGCGCAGCGCATTGGTAGTCGGACAGGGACCCGGCCGAAGCCGGTAATCGAACTTCAGCACGTTCGCTTCCACGGTTTCCTGAAAGTGGGCATTCGTGACCTGCCGGATTTCGTTCTCCATCTCCGCGAGTTCCAGATCGTGCGTGGTCACCAGCCCGAATCCATTGCTCTCCGCCAGCGCGGTGATGAACGCGCGACTGCCGATCAGCCGTTCTCGATTATTCGTGCCCTTAAAAATCTCGTCGATGAGAAACAGCACCGGAGGGGCACACCGCTCGCGGGCTGCGTCAAGCAGCCGCTTCAGCCGCTTGACCTCGGCATAGAAAAAGGACAGCCCGGCATCCAGCGAATCATCGACTCGAATACAACAGAAAATTCTGACCCACGTCCATTCAAACGAGGTCGCGCAGACCGGAGCGCCGGCTTGCGCCAGACAGGTGTTGATTCCGATGGTCCGCAGAAACGTGCTTTTGCCCGACATGTTGGACCCGGTAATGAGAAGAACACGCCCGGCGCCGCTCAGGTCCAGGTCATTGGTGACTCGCTGGCGAGACGTGATCAGGGGATGCCCGAGAGCCGTCGCGCGAATGGTTGCCCCTGCGCCATCGCCGGCCGTTTCCATTCGCCTCGGCGACGGCCAGGCATAATCCGGATTGAGGTCGGCGAATGTGGCCATGGCCGACGCCGCTTCCACGTCCGCCAGTGTCTCAAGCCAGACCGGTACTTCGGCGAGAACGCGCCGGCGCAGCAGGTCCAATCGATATGTAAAGAACAGGTCCCACGGACCGATGCCGTTCAATGCCAGGTGCACGAGCGGATGCGCCCGAACGCTCAGCGCTTGCGCAACCCGCGCGAGGCGTCGGATGTACGCGGACGGCTGGGTGCCGGCGTTCAGCAGCGGAGAGCAGAGCCGGGCCAACGCCGGTGTCGTGGTATACGACCGGCGCTCGAGATATCCGAAGACGGCCCCGAGCTTATCCAGTTCTTGATGCAGCGACAGCGCGCGCCCGAACACGGGGGCGGTCTGACCGCTGGCGAAGAGATAGATGGCGGCATAGGCCGCGAAGGTGAGGATCCAGTATTCGGGAAGTCCGGTGCTCGCGGACCAGAGCGCCAGCGTCACGGTCGCCGCCGCGAGTCCCGCCTCGATCATCAAGACGGGAACGAGGCCGGAAAATCCCGACGGCGCCTCAAGGGCCGCCTGGATTCGGGATCCATTGAGTTCCGATTCTCGGACCAGAGAGGCCTCCAGCGTCAGGCGATCGCGAAAAAGCCCGAGATGGCTCAGCTCTTTGATCAGCGACTGCCGCACCGCCCACTGGCTTGGGTCCGGTGGTTGATGGAAGAGCCATGTCCCCAATCGCTCTTGTCCATTGGATGAAAGCGTGGTATCCAACAAGCGGAACAAGGAGTGCGAGCCGACGAGATCGAGATCCGCTCCATAAGGATGGGCGTCGAGCGCCGGCGTCGTGCGAGCGGGGATTCCGTTCCAATCCAAACGCAGGCGCGCCAGGTGCGCGAGCTTGATGCCCCGCCAGGCGCGCAGCCGGTGTATCCGGGTCACAAGACTGCTATGATACCGCGCGACGACCAGGAAAATGAGAAGAAAGATCCCCAGCGTCGCATTGCCGGCGTGATAGAGGCGGGCATGAAACCAGGCGACGGACAGAATTGCGCCTGTGATGAAAATCGCCAGTCGCCAACGGGTGAATCGGCTGCTGACCCGCTCGCCGGCCTCGATAAGCCGATCGGCGCGGGCAATCACACGTTGGAGAGATCGCTCCCGGCTCACCCCGGACATTCGCTCATCATGGCCGACATCCATGACGCGGGACCTTACCCGTTCCACGTTCATGGCGTCAACAGCGCGGCAGGCGGCCCGACACGCGAGTGGATCGAAGTTCAGTTGTCATCGTCCCTTGATGCCAGTGAGCTGCTTACCATGTTGGACGATTCGACCGTCGCCGGAGCCTGGGACGATCACGGACGCATTCGCCTGTATTGGCCGCGAGACTGCTGGAACGAAGAGGTCTTGCACCGATTGACTGCGCCCGCGTTCGCCGGCGGCGGCGAACTGAAATCGGACCGGCGGCATGAAGGTTGGATAGCATTGGACATCGCATATCCCGCCATGGAGCCGAGCGTATGAGTGCCCGATCTCTCAATGGAGCGCCCCGCGTCTATCAAATTAACGTGTCTGATGGCGGTGTACCGAAACTGCCCGTGCCGCGGGCCCGTATTACGGTCGAAGGAGTGGAAGGAGATCGGCAACGGAATCCGGGTATCCACGGCGGGAAGGATCGAGCGGTCTGCCTCTTCTCATTAGAAGTGATCGAGGCGTTGCGAACCGAAGGACATTCAATCGCGCCGGGATCGAGCGGAGAGAACCTCACTGTCGCGGGAGTGGACTGGCGAAGCTTCAGGCCCGGCGTTCGACTCTCGGTCGGAGAGGCGCACTTGGAAATCGTGAGCTATACCGCTCCGTGCGCCCAGAACGCTCGGTGGTTTCAGGACAGGAACTATAGCCGACTCTCGCAGAAACGGCATCCCGGATGGAGCAGAGTCTATGCGCGCGTTCTGACCGAGGGAGTCGTGGGAGCGGGAGATCCGGTCAGATTGAGAAACCCTGGAGCTGCTTGCTGAGAGCGTGGCGATGATGGAAAGGATCTTGGAACCGGAAATTATGGACGATCCCGAGCAGGCCGCGGTCTATGCGCGGGCGAATTTTGAGGAGGAGAATCAGGGATTCGTCGCCCGATTTACTGATTATTATCCCGAATTCATGGAGGGGCACGTCCTCGATGTGGGGTGCGGGCCCGCAGATATCCCTATCCGGCTCGCTCGTGCGCTTCCCGGCTGCCGTATCACAGGAGTGGATGCCTCGCCGCCCATGATCCGGCTCGGTGAGGAAGCCGTCATGGCTGCCGGCCTCGGCGATCGGATCACGCTTCGCTGTGAGCGGTTTCAATCTTTTTCTAATCGTGATAGAGCAGACGCTGTTATTTCGAATAGTTTGCTTCACCATCTCGCCAATCCCTTGAAGTTTTGGCATCTCCTGAAACAGCTCGCGAAGCCAGGGGCGTCCGTCCTGGTCATGGATCTGCTTCGGCCCGACTCCATAGAGTTAGCCCAAGGGATCGTCGAGCGGTACGCAGCCCGCGAGCCACCCATTTTACGACGGGACTTCTATAATTCATTATTAGCCGCATTCACCGAGGACGAGGTGGCGGCTCAGCTCGCGGAACTGAACCTGTCCCGGCTCCTCATCGATGTCGTGGATGACCGCCATTGGATCGTCGGCGGACGGCTATACTAATAGCAGCGAGGCGACACTGAATGACCGTGACGCTTGGGCGAGCAGACCAGCCTCATTCGAATGCCTATCCAAGGGGATCTCGTGTTTGATTTGGCCCGCTTCTCTCTAAAAGAAATGACCGAATGCGGGGCCGCGATTCGCAAGCTTGGCGTGAAGGCCGCCAGTTTCGAGGAAGTAGCGCAGCAGATTGTGCGCTACCTCTACATGCATTTGATCGACGCCGCTACGGGATATCCTGCGTGCGCCTTGGTCCGCCTGTTCAAGACGCATCCCTTTGGGGATCTCAATGACGAGCTTCAACGGTTCGCCGTCCAAAAGCTGGGTGGACAACCCAGCTCATTCACGACAAAATGCTTCACCCTCATGGCGACCGCAGGGGATCTTCCGGAATGGAACGATCGAACGTGTTCGCGACGGTTCAAGGCGATTCCGATCGGTGGAGATCGTTTTGTCGCGCAGTTCCCGATGTTTTCACAACTTATGACCCAATTCGGCGTTGATCTCCATGCGCTCCTCACGCCGCGTGGGAATCTGTTGATGGACGCGCATGAGACGACGTTCAATGTGTTCTACGTGGCGAACGCGGTCGGCAGCCCTTACGTGCCGGGCCAAGAGCAGTTCGTGGTTCCGTTCGGGATTAAATCCGTCCTGGGATTCGGCAGTTTGTTGCCATCGGGAGAGATCTTCGCGACGATCCTGTTTTCAAAGATTTCCATCAATACGGACACCGCCGATCTCTTCAGAACGCTGGCCCTCTACACGAAGTTGTCGATTCTTCCGTTCGACGGACGAGTCATCTTCGCTCGCGAGGCGGAAAGGTAACGGCAGGTTCATGGCAAGCAACGACATCGGAGAGGTCGAACGACTGAAGGTTCGTGTAGCCGCGCTTGAACAGTTGCTGCAGGTCCACGAGCAAACGGTGATCGCTCAAGCCGGCAAGAGTGAAGCGGCGATGACCCAGATCAGCTCCCAGGCCGACGCCTTGAGGGCGATCCTGACGGGTACCGCCTCTGTCACTGGGGAGGACTTTTTTCAGTCCTTGGTCTCCAGTTTGGCCGCTGCGTTAACGGTCCGCTATGCCTTGGTGGGAGAATTGACCCCGCACGACCGAGACCGCGTTTGCACGCTGGCCGTGTGGGATGGCAAGCGGTTGGCCGAGAATTTTGAGTATGACCTTTCCGGCACGCCGTGCGCCGGCGTCATGAAAGAGGGGCCGTGCTACTACGAGCAAGGGGTCCGGCAATTATTCCCCGACGATCGGTTGCTCGCCGATCTGGCGGCCGAGAGCTATTGCGGGATTCCGTTGTCGGATCGTACCGGATATGTGCTCGGCATTCTCGTGGTCTTGCATGACCGGCCGATCCAGGCGGCGTTTGACGTGCAAAACATGCTGATGATCTTTGGGGCTCGCGCGGGAGCCGAGCTCGAGCGCAAACGCGCGGAAGAAGCGCTGCGGATCTCAGAGGAGCAATACCGGCTCCTGTTCGAAAGCAACCCGCATCCCATGTGGGTGTTCGATCGTGACACGCTTGGCTTTCTCGCCGTCAACGAGGCGGCGGTTCGCCATTATGGGTACACGCGAGATGAATTTTTAGGCATGACGATTAAGGATATTCGTCCCTCGGAGATGGTGCCCCGTTTCATGAAGTACCAAGAGACAGTCAAGGGGCAGCAACGGGATGTCTCGCCGAGGCGGGCCGGACTCTGGACACATCGGACGAAGGACGGCGCGCTCATTGATGTGGACATTACGTGGAACGCGCTCGAATTCGACGGACGGCACGCGGAACTCGTGTTGGCCAATGATGTCACCGATCGTAAGCGGGCAGAGGACGCGTTGCGGGGATCAGAAGAGCGATATCGAACGATGCTGACCTCCGCGCTGGACGGGTTTTGGGTCATTGACGCTCAGGGGCACATTCTCGAAGTCAATGAAGCCTATTGCCGCATGATCGGGTACGGCCGGGACGAGCTGCTCGCCATGATGGTCAAAGACGTTGAAGTCATCGAGTCACCCAGCGCCGTTATCAAGCATATTCAGATCGTCAAAGAGATCGGGGGAGATCGGTTTGAGACTCGTCATCGCTGTAAGAGCGGCGCCATTATCGACGTCGAAGTCAGCGTCCGGTATGTCAATCGCGATGGCGGCCGATTCTATGCGTTCTTTCGGGACATCACCGAGCGAAAGCGCGGGGAAGCGGCGTTGCGCCGAGCCGGTGAGCGGTTCTTGAAGCAAGAGTCCGCATTGCTGAAGCTCACTCAAAGTGAGATCTTGCAAACGTCTGACCACACACGGGCCTTGCGGCATATTACCGAAGTGGTCGCGCAGACTATCGAGGTCGAGCGCGTCAGCATCTGGCAGCATTCCCAAGACCGGCAGGCCATTCAATGCGCCGATCTCTTTGAACTCAGCGCCGGCCGTCATACCTCGGGCGCCGAGCTGCGGGCACAGGAATTTCCGGCCTATTTCACGGCCCTCGCCAACAGCCCCATTGTCGCCGCCGATGATGCCCACACCGATACGCGGACCAATGAATTTGTCGAGGATTATCTGCGCCCGCTGGGCATTGGCTCGATGATGGATGTTCCGATTTATCTCTTTGGAAAGCTGGAAGGCGTGATCTGCCATGAGCACGTCGGGCCGCGGCGGGTCTGGATGAAAGACGAGCAGATGTTCGCCGCAGCCATCGCGAATCTCATTTCACTGACGTACGAGCAATGGGAGCGAAAACGGATCGAGTCTGCGCTCCGCGAAAGCGAGGCGAAGCTGCAGGGCATCACCGATGCGGTCCCCGGCGCCGTCTACCAATACCGTCTGGCAGCCGACGGGACTCAGACGTTTCCCTTCGTCAGCCGCGGGATTCACAACCTGCTTGGTGTTTCGGCGGAAGGGCTGATGACCGACAGCGGCGTCGGATGGAACTCGGTGGCGCCGGAGGACCTCCCGGCCCTGATGATGACGATCCAGGTATCGGCGCACACGCTGCAGCCCTGGGTGCATGAGTTCCGCGTGAAAACCGCGAACGGCGGCCTCAAATGGGTACGAGGGAATTCCTTGCCCCAGCCGCAGTCCGACGGCGACATTATCTGGAACGGCATCCTTAGCGACATTACCGAACACAAACGGGCGGAAGAGGCGTTGCGCGCGAGCGAGGAACGGTTTAAAGCCTTCATGGACAATAGTCCCGCCGTCGCTTTCATGAAAGATGACGGCGGGCGCATGATCTACGTCAACGAGCCGT
>JBOHOS010000477.1:0-2334 GCA_050731295.1 Nitrospiraceae bacterium
TCCTTCGACGGTATACGATTGGGCGCCCAGCTCGACCTTGGCCACATCCTTCAATCGAATCATTGATCCGTTCGGAAGGGCCCTGACGATCATCTCCTCGAAGTCCTTCACGTCCGTGAAGCGGCCTTGCGTCATGACCGGAATGGTCAGTTCCGTGCCCTTGGGGGCCGGTTCTCGCCCGATCGTCCCGGCCGGGAAGTCGCGATTCTGCTCGCGGACCACGTTGGCGATGTCGGTCGGCGTGAGACTGAGTTGCGCCATCCTGATCGGATCCAGGATCAGACGCATCGAATAATTCTGCTGGCCGGCGAGCGTCGCATCGCCCACGCCGCGAATCCGCTTGATATTGTCCAGCACGCGCAGGATGGCATAGTTGGAAAGAAAGATCGTGTCGTGCGTGGGATCGCTGGAACTGAGGGCGATGACGGCCAGGAGGTCCGGCGACATTTTCTTCACCGTGATCCCTTGGCGAATGACCTCCGTGGGGAGCTGCGGCTCGGCCAGCTTCTGGCGGTTCTGGGTTTGGACCTGCGCGATATCGACGTCCGTCCCGATCTCGAACGTGAGCTTGATGGTCATGTGGCCATCATTGGTGCTGGTGGAGTCGTAATAGAGAAGATTATCGATGCCGGGCAACTGCACTTCGATAGGGCGCGCCACCGAGTCCGCCACGACTTCCGCGCTTGCGCCCGGATAGTCGGCTTCAATCTGCACGACCGGCGGCGTAATTTCCGGAAACTGGGCGATGGGCAGCGTTTGCATGGCCACCAGCCCGACCACCACGATGACGATGGAGAGGACCGACGCGAAGATCGGCCGATCGATGAAAAAGTGAGGACTCACCGGCCTTCCTCTACCTTCTTGTCCGGCAACGGATTTACGGAAGCGGTGACGGCGCCGGAGAGGGAAACCGGTTTGACCGGCGTCCCCGGCATGATCCTGTGCAAGCCATCGACCACGATCCGCTCGCCTTCCCGCAACCCTTCCTCGACGAGCCACTGGTTGCCTTGCCAACCGGTCGCCTGCACATCGCGGATCTCCACCGTGTCGCCCTTGCCGACCACGTAGACGACGGGACCTTTGGGACCTTGCTGCACGGCCCGTTGAGGCACCAGGATCGCGTCATTCTTCAGACTGCCTTTGAAGCGAACGGTCACGAATTGCCCGGGCAACAGGATTCGGTCGTGATTGGGAAATGTGATCCGCGCTTGTCTGGACCCGGTTTCCGTTCGCAGAGCCACGTCGGCAAAATCCAACAGCCCCTCATGCGGGTACGTGCTGCCGTCCAAGAACGTGATCACCCCGCGCAAGTGATACATCCCCGGATGCTGAATCCGTTTAGCCGTGATATCCCGCCGCTGTTTCAGCAGAAAGCTTTCCGGGAGATTCACGGTGACGTACGTCGGATCCACCTTGTGAATAATGGTCAGCAAATCGCTTTGCGCGGTGACGAGCCGGCCTTCGTAATATCGAGTCCGCTCGATCAGTCCCGTGATCGGCGCGACGATCAGGGTATTGTCGAGATCGAACTTGGCTTTGACCACATCTCCCTTTGCTCCTTCCAGCGCCGCCTTCGCGGCGAGTTCTTCGGCGGCCGCATCATCGACGTCTTTTTGGCTCACGGCCTGCTCGACCAGAAGCGGCGTGACGCGAGCGAGGTTTTGCTTGGCCTGAACGAGCCGCGCCTCAGCCTGGGAGACCTTCGCCTTTGCGCTGAGCATGACGGCCTGGAACGGCACGGGGTCGATTTGATACAGGCGATCCCCTTTCTTGACATCACGGCCGTCCGAGAAGAACCGCTCTTTGATGATGCCCGTTACCTGCGGCCGAATCTCGACCACACGAGAAGCCTCGGCCTGACCGATAAATTCCGGTTCGTCCGGCACGGTCTGGGTCCCCACGGTCACGACGGAGACTTCGGGAATCGCCTGGATCGGAGAGGACGCTGCCTCCTCCTTGCACCCCAGTAAGCCGGTCATTCCGACGTAGGCGATGAGACCTGTCACTATGAATGTTCGAGCAATGGCAACCATGTCCGATTTCTCCGTGGCAATGAAGTGGACTCGTGATCCGATGGCCGTCGAGTTCCATCCGCCGGTATCTCGTCGTGAACGCTCAGTCTTCACTATCGATTTTCATTGCTTCCTCCAAGGGCAAACGCCGTTCCACACGACGAATTGAATTTGTAGATAGAACTGATTGAAAGGAATAGCACCTTTGTCTCGAACGTTAAGTATGGGGACGCGGAGACGATGCTGTGATGCCGATATGTCGGCATGTGACGAATCCTCGTCATTACCCTGTAAATAAAAGAGTCGGTCTTTTGTGCGGTGA
>JBOHOS010000478.1:0-3021 GCA_050731295.1 Nitrospiraceae bacterium
CTCCCATCGCACGACGCCTTCTTTCACGGACACATCCGTGATCTTCAATCGATAGGCAGCGGAAAATTCCTCGAGTGTGTGCCTAGAATCCTGCCTCTGACGGTTGATCCTATTAGCTGACATCACGATCATTCTGGCTTGTAATGTCTGCATGAGTTCCCTATAATTCCGCTCCAGTCGCGAGCTTATGTCCTTCGCATCAAAACAGTGAAGTGCGCTGGTTTCGCCCAACTCGCCACAGAGGCGTGTCCGGTCGTCAATCGACCGTCGTGTTGAAACAGGGAATGGTCGTTTCATCGGCCGGAATGACTGCGGGGATCAACTTCTGATTTCTCTCGATGATCGAAATACGGACGGTCCCGCCGGAATTCTCGCTGTCCCATCGATGGACGAAGGTCCCATGGACCAAAGTCCAATTGATCTCAACACCACTTTAGGCTCACTTTGTAGCCTCATCTTCAACAAGGAGGTGCGGCATTGCCGTTTCTTTGGATGCGAACCTGTCCATGGTGCGGGCAGCCTCTTAGGAAAGCCGATCCTTCAAAGCCGTGGGAGTGTGCGTGTGGTTGGACAACGAAAAGGGCGTTTATGGGACGCCGATCAAGGACACTCGCATGGCTCTTCGATTATCGCTGATAGTCTTGTTGGTCGCGGCATATCTTGGGTGTGCCGGCCCACAGGACATGCCCCGGCATCCGGCGAACTCGCTATCCACGACTCCACGCGTCGTCTCCGACATTCGAGCGTTTGTAGTTGGCCGTCATACCTCAGCGGTGAAGCAAGTGATCCATGACTTGCAACAGATCGGTTTTAGCGTGATGAAAGAAAAGCCGGCTCAACCTCTTGTGAACACCCAGTTGTTGGGTCAGGAAGCCTTGCATGACGCGCATGCGAACGTGTCGCACGCGGACTATTTCTCTGAAGCTGATCTGCTGGTGCTCGTTGAGGTAGGTGGGCTCTCGGCATATCCGCGTGTTGCGGTCAAAGGCATCGACATCGAGACTGGAGAACTTGTCTGGCAGGGAGACGCGGCGCATCTGAAAGGAGTGGGAGACGGAGAGTATGACCGCGTGGTGATGGGACTTACGCGCCGAGCGTTACTCAACGGATTGAACGCTCCATAAAAGCTCTCATCGCGTGCTCTCTGTGGTCATGGTGAGATTCTTATGCGTTGAAAGAATTCAGGCTGGGTCACAGGACCTGAAGCCCGCGGCATGGCCGCCGGGACTTTCCCGATTTGCTGGCTGAGCCAGAGCAAACACTTAGAGAGGAGGATCGCTCATGTGGGGAAAAGACAAGTTGGATGAGGCCGCCAAAGAGAGTGTTATGGCCGCAGGCGGAAAGGACGAGGAAATTATCGCCTTTGTCGGCAAAGGCGTGGAGTTTAAGGGCGCGATTACGTATGAAGGCACCGTCCGTATTGATGGACGAGTAGAAGGCGAAATCCATACGGATGGCGTGTTGATTGTCGGGGACGAAGCCATCATTTCGGCCAAGATCAGCGCCGGCACCGTGGTCAGTAAAGGGAAGATCACCGGCGATGTGGTCGCGAAGCAACGGGTGAGACTGATGTCGCCTGCGATATTGCATGGCTCCATTCAGACACCCGTGTTCTCCATTGAAGAGGGCGTGATGTTCAACGGGACCTGCGAGATGACCGTGGCCGAAGTGCACGAGCTTCGTGAAGGCGTGCGACCCGTTGGATCGGCCAATAAACGAGCGACGGCTTAGAAGGCCGACTGCTTGTAGAAGGTTGCCCGTCCTGTTCAAAAGGCACTAGCCCTTCCCAACTTACACGATCCGTCAAAGCGGAGCCGTCATGACCAGTAGAGTCTGCGGGAAGGCGGTGATCATGTTCCGATGCGACGACAGCGGGCCAATGTTTTGATCCTGTTTCGAAGATTGGTCATCGTAGTCAGCGATCACGTGACGTGATCTGACGCCGGCCTTCCTGAGAGAGCACCGGTCTTTCCGTTCGCGCGGACGTCTCAGCTTCTACATCCGATCCGGTTGTCGGTGATTATGACTCTCTGTGACCCGCCCGGTGGACGATCCATGCCGAATCCGCATCCCGCGAGAAGATTTCGCACGATCACAAACCGAACCCTCGCTTCAAATTCAGACATCGGCAGAAAAACCGCTCAAGCCTATGCCGCGCATGCGAGGACCTATTTACGCGTGTGGGGACAAGTCCGCCGCCGCCCACGGCTCTTACTCGACTGTCTTTCTCTTTTTCCGCATGGAGCGGCGATTCTGGACTTGGGCAGCGGAGCCGGACAAGATGGCCGGTTCATTCAGAAGTTGGGGTATCGAGTGACGGGGCTTGATTTGACGTGGCCGTTCCTTCAGGCCGCTCATCGCCGCAGCAGGCTTCTTCCGCTGATTCACGCCGATGTGCGTCGCCTGCCTTTTCGACCCGGTAGCTTTGACGGTGTGTGGGCGGCGGCTTCGCTTATCCATCTTCCGAAATCCGCCGTGCGGAAAACACTGGTCGATTTACAGAGCGTCGTGAAGCCGAAGGGAACGCTGGCCGCCACCTTCGTCCATGGACGGCGATCCGGATTTCTCCGGAGCGGATGGATTCCCGGACGCTTTTTCAGTCGATGGTATCGAGCCGAACTCGCGCGGGCCGTGGAACAGGCGGGATGGCAAGTGCTTCATCTCCGCACGGTCGCCAATCGTGAGCGAAGAGGTCGATGGCTGAATCTCCTGGCCAGACGTCGAGATTAAGCACGTGGATGAGAAATTGTGATTGACGTGCAAGCCGACGCACGGTAAAGCATACCCGCGGAGAGTGATGCGTGGGGTGTCTGTTTAATAAGGAGTCTTTTTATCTACGATATGTACGATATGGTGGCATTCACAGGTATGTATGGGGGAAAGATTCGGGTGGTAGGTTGATGGGCAGGCGGAATCGATTGCCGTCACGAAGCCAGGCTTCATGATGGTCACGGCTGTATTCGTGGTGTCAATCGCAAATCCGCCATCGGGCGCGTGACGATGGCGCACTCGCACGAGCAG
>JBOHOS010000479.1:0-3780 GCA_050731295.1 Nitrospiraceae bacterium
TGTTCGGGCTGACCTGTGACGTGTACATGGGCACGGAAGACATGGAGCGCCAGACTTTGAACGTCTTTCGCATGCGACTGCTGGGCGCGACGGTCACCGGCGTGGACGCGGGAAGCCGAACACTCAAGGACGCGATCAATGAGGCCATGCGAGACTGGACGACCAATGTGCGAACGACTCACTACATTCTCGGGTCGGTGCTCGGCGCGCATCCCTATCCCATGATGATTCGAGATTTTCAATCGGTTATCGGACGGGAGGCCCGCCGTCAGGTCTTGGCGATGGAAGGCAGGCTGCCCGATTGTTTGGTGGCCTGCGTGGGCGGCGGCAGCAACTCCATCGGCCTCTTTCATCCCTTCGTGAACGATCAGACCGTCAAGATGATCGGCGTGGAAGCCGGAGGCTTAGGTGTCGAAAGCGGGAAGCACGCCGCGCGATTTGCGGGCGGGCGGCCGGGCGTGTTGCACGGGACGATGACCTATCTTTTGCAAGACCAGGATGGCCAAGTCAATCTGACCCATTCGGTGTCGGCGGGGCTGGACTATGCTGCCATCGGACCCGAACACAGTTTTCTGCATGACGCCGGGCGTATCCGCTATACGTCGGCGACGGACGAGGAAGCGTTAGCGGCGTTCGATCTGCTGTCACGCGCGGAAGGTATCATTCCGGCGCTCGAAAGCGCGCACGCCATTGCCGAGGTGATCAAGCTCGCCCCCGCGATGAAAAAACGCCAGGTCATCATCGCAAATCTCTCCGGCCGCGGCGATAAGGATGTGAACCAGGTGGCGCGCCTGAAGGGCGTCACGCTGTGAGGATGCTGAAAAAGCTACATTCACACCCACCCTGCCCCTGGCGCGCCAAGACGCACCCTTTCCCGGTCTTTGTTCTCGTCTCGCCAACATCCTCAATGTACCCACCGGGAAGGAGCGCGTCTTGGTGCGCTTGGGGTCGGGGGGTGATAATAGACACCTCCGGTGTTGGCTTCGCCTGCGGCCGCGTTGGATGAGCTTTTTGAGCATCCTCAAGGATAAGATGACCAACCGTATAGAATCCACATTTAGCCAGCTCAAAGCCCGAGGTGAGAAGGCGCTCATTGCCTACATCATGGCCGGTGATCCGTCATTACCTGAAACAGAAACGCTGGTCTTGGAATTAGAACGAGCAGGCGCCGACATCATTGAGCTCGGTGTGCCGTTCTCCGACCCGATCGCCGATGGGCCGGTCATTCAAAAGGCCGCCGAGCGAGCCTTGCGGAACGGGACGTCCCTCCGTCGAATTCTTACCACGGTTGCCTCCTTGCGATCGCGCACGCAGATCCCGCTGGTGCTGATGGCCTATTACAACACCATTCACGCGTTCGGCGAGGACGCCTTCTGCCGGCAAGCCGCGACCGCGGGAGTCGATGGGTTGATCGTTCCCGATATGCCGCCGGAGGAAGATGCCCTGCTTGCGGCGGCTGCGTGCGACGGAGGACCGCTGCTGATTTATTTATTGGCCCCGACCAGCACGCCGACCCGCTTCGCCCAGATCGCGAAAAAATCGAAAGGCTTTCTTTACTATGTCTCCTTGACCGGCATTACCGGCGCCAAACTGACTGATCTTTCCGGGATCAAGCGGAACGTGGCCAAGATTCGCAAGGCGGCGGATGTGCCGGTCACCGTCGGTTTCGGGATCGCCACGCCGCAGGACGTCGCGCAGGTCGCCGGTCTTGCCGACGGGGTGATCGTCGGGAGCGCGATTGTGCGTCAGATTGAGCAGCATCACGATGATCCTCAGATGCCGGCGCGGGTCGGAGAGTTCGTCAAGTCGCTGAAAGACGCCACGCGTACTGAGACCCCGGCGCCGGCATAGTTCGCCATGTCCTTGGTGTAGAATCCAAATCTCGCATTGCCAGAACTACTTTTCCATCAGCTCTGTGGGGAATAACGAACACGCTCATTAGAATGTCGCCCCGGGGTATGTGAAGAGAGTCGGTGACCTTCGCCAAAAAGAGTGTAGGTCTGCTGGTCGAACGCCGTCCCTTTCCCGCCAAATGGCCATCGCGCTGGAAATTGCCCGTCAGTTGGGGAACGTCAAGGGACAATCAGTCGGCTGCGAAACCTCAGGATGTCAGTGAAGTCCTAAGCTCCAATCTGAAGCTTCAGTCATTTCTTGAGATGTCATCATACTTCTCTTGCTGTCGCATCCACCCTCTACCATTGGAGGGCGGGATCGGGATTGGGACATGGCGGAAGCCGTTTGCAGATGAATGCCAGAATATAAATCTCATCATTGGGCGGCGGTGCGGTAACCGGCGGGGGAGCCGGGGGCACCGGCACCGGGCGCGGTGGAGGAGGAGTCGGAAGTTTCGGAAATGTCCTCTCCTGCATTCGGATTAGAGCCAATTTGTTCGGCGCGACTGTGACTCTTGGAGCCGGTCGGACCACCCCACGCCCGGAATTGGGAACAGTCATTCTCATAGGCGCAGGGGCTGCCATTGCAATATGGGCGGATCGCATGGCTGTTGCCGCGGGCGCAGGTGGAGCGACAGTCGTCGTGAGTTTGGCCGTTGCCGCAATCGGAATGGTACGGGCGCTATAGAGCACGGTAGCGGGTTGAGCCGCCGTTGCCGCGGTCGGCGCAGCGACGTTAAAGACGCCGAGTGAGAAGGCCGGTGACGCTTTAAGACGCGTTATGGCATTGGTATTCTTGGATGAATTCGGCTTTAGCTTGAGCACCGGGTTACGGGCTAACACCAGCGCCGCAACGTACGCTGGACAGATGCCGGATTGCCCGTCACTTATAAGTTTGGCGCCGTCATAGAATTTCCAGAATCGAGCCTTAAAGACGGCCGGTTCAAACCAGGCTCGCGTCACCGCGACCGAACTGGCTTCAAAGGAGAGCGATTCAATATCGAGATCGATGGGATTCGGGGCGAGCCGGTTTTTCAAATCCGGGGGCGCCTGCTGCACGAGACTCTGCACTTCGCTGGCACTGAGTCCAAAGGAGCCCCAGCCGCTCGTTTCCAAAATATTCGACGGAGAAAACCAGCTCGGCGTATATTCTTGAAGGCTACTCACGTCCGTCAAATTATCAATGTCCGGGATCAACTGAGTTTTCCACTCTTGCCATATTGAAGGCGCTTTGCTTTCAAGCGCCTCGACGATGTGCCGCGCCTCGTCGACCTGGGAGCGGAAGCCTTTTGCAGCCCATTCCTGCTCCAGGTTGCGGACCCCTTGTTCCAGCTGAGGCAGCTCCATCTGCTCCCATTGCTGTTTTTCTTCTGGTTTCGTGTAAGACAAGGCCGCGATCCGTCGACCATTATAGTGTTGGATCGCATTGAAGTGCGCTTGTTCCCATTGTTTGTAGGCGATCACCGCTGCGGAGTCGGATATTGTGCCATCCGGCTTGATGTCATGCAGAAATCTGAAGGCCTTCTGATAATCGGCTTCCTCTTCAGGCGTCCGTTTTGCCGTTGCCACTTTGGCGGTACGCAGAATCTCCCAATAGATATCCGAAAGGCATTGCTCCTCAGTATCAGACCAAATCACGCCATGTGGTACCCTGTCGACCCGTTGGGAGAATTCAGTCAAGTACAAGGAGCGCTCAACCGTCAAATTCTCAAACTTGAAATCGAGCTGCTCCTTCTTGTACGCAAGAGGAAAAAGAGGGAAGCTGAGAAAGGTGTCGTTACTTCCGAAGACCAGTTGAGCTTTGGCCATTAAAGCGAGTGCAATGGGGGAGTCCATAGTACCCTCATACGGGCCCACCGTTTCAGACGCGGTGGGCCCTCTTATTGTT
>JBOHOS010000480.1:0-5157 GCA_050731295.1 Nitrospiraceae bacterium
CGCATGATCAAGGCCGCGCTCTTGAACAAGGAATTGGAGCTCAAGAAAGACCTGGATGATGCCGACATGAGCCGTGTCATGACCACGCTGGTCAAACAACGCAAAGAGGCTGCGGAGCAATACCAAAAAGCCAAGCGAGAGGACCTGGCGGGAAAAGAGCTCCAGGAGATTCAGATTATCGAAGGCTACCTGCCCAAAGCCCTCCCGGCGGAGGAAGTCGCGCAGATCGTGGACACGGTGATCCGTGAAACCGGCGCGACGACGCTCAAGGATATGGGGCAGGTCATGAAAGCCGTCATGGCTCGATTGATCGGGCAGCCGGTGGACGGTAAGCAGCTTAGCGACCTCGTCCGAGCCAAACTGTTGTAGGACCGTCACGAACGTAGTTCCGCCGCGGAGTCGCGCGCCTTTTCCACTCGCTTCTCATTTGACCAACCTCTGGACCGCTGATATACATTAATCACTGCGTGCTGTTGCGAGACCCACAGGAACCCCTATGAGCATTCTCATCATCGATGACTCCAAAGACGATTGTCTCTTGCTGCAATCCTTCCTCGAATCAGCAGGATATCGAGAAACACTGATGGCCGAGTCGTTTGACACGGCCTTTCAATACTTGAGCGCGCATGACCCGGCGAATGCCTCGACAAAGATCGACTTGATTTTGCTGGACGTGGTCATGCCGGGCACCACCGGCATTCAGGCGTGCCGGCGGATCAAAGCCATCGATCGTTTTCGTGATATCCCGATCATCATGGTCAGTGTTCAAGCCGATGCGGGGAACCTGCAATTGGCGTTTGCAGAAGGTGCGATCGACTACATTCGAAAGCCCGTCATCAAAGCCGAACTGCTGGCTCGTGTCCGGTCCGTCCTCAAATTGATCCAAGAAATGGCACGGCGCAAAGCGCGCGAGCAGGAACTTCTGGAAGTGATGCAGCAACTGGAGGCTGCGAACCGGCGCCTGCAACAGATGTCCAGTTTGGACGGGCTGACGGAGATCAGCAATCGTCGCCGCTTTGACGAGTTCTTTCAGCAGGAGTGGAAGCGAGCGGTAAGGGATGCCATTCCTTTCTCGCTGATTCTCTTCGACGTCGATTTTTTCAAGACGTTCAACGACACGTATGGACACCTGACGGGTGACGAGTGCTTAAAACGAGTCGCCGGGGCGGTGAGCGGGGCGTTGAATCGCCCCGGAGACCTGGCCGCGCGTTACGGAGGCGATGAGTTCGTCGTGGGCCTGCCCGGAACTCCCGCTGAGGGTGCGGCCCGCGTGGCGGAAGCGATTCGACAGAACGTCGAAGCGCTGGAGATCGGCGTCACGTTGAGCCTGGGCGTCGCGACGATGTTCCCCGACCTGAATGCCCTGCCCGAAACCCTCATTGCCGCCGCCGACGAGGCGCTGTTTCAGGCCAAACAAGACGGCCGAAATCGCGTTCGCGTCGCCCGGTCGAGAAACACGCATCCGCGTTAAATAGATCCGGCCGAGCGCGGCCCGTGCCGCAGCGATCCGCCTTCTCCCGCAGCGGCATGACACCATTCATGGTTGCGCCCGGTTGCGTTCCGTGATGTCCGTGGCAATTCCGCACACGGCATACGGAGTACCGGAGGCATCCACCAGCGGGAATTTCAAGGAACGAAAGATGTGCTCGCCATCGTCCAGCATGACTGCTTCTTCAATCTCCAATGTCTGCTGAGTTTCGAGCACGCGAAGATCATTCGCCCGCAAGACATCGGCGATCCTCTTGGGGAACACCTCGTGCACGGATACGCCGGACACGGCATGACGGGTACGATGAAATAACGTCTCCCACCGGCGATTGACCAGCAGGTACCGCCCATGCAGATCCTTGACCTGGACCACGGCGGGGCAGAAGTCGAGGATGGCCTGGAGCTGTTGTTCGCTTCGTTGGAGCGCCTCCTCGGCGCGCTTGCGCTCAGTAATGTCCTGAGCGATCCCGCCAATCGATCGCTGCCCCGCCGCGCTCGTGATGGGAAACTTGACGATCCAGGCAAACCGCGGGTTGCCCTCCGCGTCAGGCGCCGTCTCCACCCCTTCCACGGGCTTGTTGGTCTCCAGGACCTGCCGATCACTTTGGCGACATGTGGCGGCCATATCCGGGGACCAGAGCTCCTCATCGGTCTTCCCCATCCAGTCGCTGCGGGTCAGATTAAAACATCGCTCCCATGCTTTGTTCGCATACACATAATGGCCCTGTTCATCTTTGAGGAAGGCGAGAGCGGGACTATGATCCATGAAGGCGCGAAAGCGTGCTTCACTGACCTGTAAGGCCTCCTCAGCTTTTCGGCGCTCCGTGATGTCCTGGGCAAAGACCAGCACACCTATGATGGCGTCATGCGCATCACGGTACGGGACCTTGCCCGTCTGGACCAACCGCTTTTCTCCGGACGCCATGCGGTACGTCTCTATGATGTCCAGCTTCGGCCTCCCGGACGTGATGACCGCCAGATCATCCTGATAATACTGCTCCGCTTCTTCGGGATAGAGATCATAGGTGGATTGCCCTTCAACCTCGGCGATACTTCGGTTGATCGACTCCGCCGCCAGCCGGTTGGTTCGAATGATTCGGTTGTGGCAGTCCTTGTACCAGACCATGGCCGGAATCAGGTCCAGCAAGACCTGCTGTTCAATCTGCTGCTGGAGGAGTTGCGCCTCGGCCCGCTTCCGCTCGGTAATGTCCTGGACCGTTCCCAATAACCGGACGGCGCGGCCATCGCGATCACACAGTGCGCGGCCTTTGCAGCCCAGCCATCGAACCTCGCCGTTCGGCCATAGAATGCGGTGCTCAATATCGTACTCGGCTCCGTTTTCCACGGCGCGCGCAATGGCCTTGATCACGGAGCTGCGATCGTCCGGATGGACCAATCGCAAAAACCCGGCGGATGTTCCTCCAAATGCGTCACGGGGAACCGCAAACAGCCGAAACACGTGCTCGGACCACGTGACGCGGTCCGTGGCCACCTCCCAGTCCCAAATACCCATTTTCGCCGCCATCAGAGCGAGCCGGAGTCGTTCTTCGCTTTCTTGCAGCCGAGCCTGCGTCTCTCTGCGCTCCGTGATGTCACGAATGAAGCCGCTGTAAAACGTCCCTTCGTTCGATTTCCACAACCCCAAGCAAAATTCAGCGGGAAACTCCGTTCCGTCTTTCCGCAGGCCGTGCAGTTCCACCATTCGCCCCACCAGACGACGGTCCACAATCCCCGTCCGTTGATCGAGGCCATCTTGGTGGTCCCGTTGATACCGGCGTGGCAGCAGTAGGGTGAACGGTTTCCCCATCACCTCACGCTCGGTATATCCGAAGAGGTTCCGCGCGGCCTGATTCCACGACATGATGAGACCCCTCTGATCAGCCAATATGATCGCATCGGTGGCAGACTCCATCACCGATTGGAATCGCTGCTCGCTGTCATTGAGCGCGCGTTCTATCTGCTCGGCTTTCACAGCCAGGGTTTTGACCCCGACGGCGCGCGCCAGCGTCGCTTTGACCTGTTCCTTGTTGTAGGGTTTCGTCAGGTACGCGTAGGCGCCCTGGCGCAACAGGCCGGCCGTCCTTTCCTCGGCGGTAAAGGCGGTGAGAATAATAACGGGCAGATGAGGGTCGAGGTCGGTCAACGCTCGAAGCACCGAGGTTCCGTCCATATCCGGCAGGCCAAGGTCCAAAATCACCGCCGTAAACCGAATCGCCTTCGCCACGGCAATGGCTTCCGTCCCTGTCCCGGCACAGTGGATGCGATAGCCCTCATGTTCGAGGAGATCCGACAGGGCACGGCAAATATCGGGGTCATCATCCACAATTAGGACGGTGGCTTCAGCCAAATCGCCGGATGGAGGAGTCATTGCATACCTCGCGGCATTATCGCTTCATTGGTCATAGTGGGTACAGCCTGAGAACTTGAACGCGGCCCGATGGCCCTGTTGGCACACGTATCCGTGCGTCCTATTCCTTTCGTTCAGCAAACCTGATACCTGATGCATCGTGAAGCGGCTGGAACGGTTGGGTCCTAGAAGTTGTTGATTGTTAGGTATTAAACGTTGTTGTGAGGATGCCCGCGAGAGGACTATGGCTATTCAGATTGGATCGGCGGTATCCGATTAGATACCGAGGTTATCTAGATTGATACAGTAGAAACCGAAGATTGCCCCTATCAATTTTCCCCCATCGAACATGCAATGAAGGCGGATTCAACATGGAATCTTGAGGTCTCGCCGCTCGCTCAAGCTGTAGCAGGTTCACGTCTAAACAAGACGAGTATCCGACCCACATCCCTTCCAAACGTAAGCTCTAAGACTACAAAAAGTCACATCCTCCCCTCTTACGAACCTTGGGAGTTGATCTGCAACACTAACAGAGAGCCGCACTGCTGGACCTGGTATTAGGAGAGGACGTGTTTCTTGAACTTTTGAACGTTCAGAACTATGTCTTCAATCCGTATGCGCTGCCTACCTTCTCGACGGCGGCGGTATTGTTGTTTGCCGTGTTCCAGCTCTTCATGCATCAGGATCAAGCACGTGTGCGCGTCCCGCTCATCCTCGCTCTTCTAGCGACCAGCACGTGGCTCGTGGCGTTCTCCTTCATGTATTGCAGCAAAGACGAGTCCGTGGCCCTCGGCTGGGCCAAACTTGGTTATTTAGGTATTCCTTTCATCTGCGCTGCAATCTATGAGACCACCGTGCGCATCCACGGCCTGTATGAAACCCAGAAGTTTTTAGTATGGGTAAGCTGGACTACCTCATTGATCTTCGCCGTCTTCGCCTTTGACCCTAATCTCATCCCGAACGTGAGGAGATACTGGTGGGGATTCTATCCGCAGTATGGGACGGGAGGCGCCATCTTCATGGGCTATTTTGGCATTATGGCCGGGGGGAGCCTCTGGCATTACTACCGCGCATACGAACAAACGAAATCTTCACCCCGTAAGCGGGTCATCAAGTTAATTTCGTTCGGCATACTCGTCGGCTGTCTCGCCAGTGTTGACTTCATCCCGAAGCTCGGCATTTCCCTCTATCCCTTTGGCTACTTCTGCGTCTTTATTTCTGCTTTGTTCATTGCAGAAGGCATTTCCGCCGACGCACAAGAGCCCACTCGGATTTCGGGAGCAAAACCTATCCAATCTGTGGAGCATCGAGGAACCCTGAGT
>JBOHOS010000481.1:0-9773 GCA_050731295.1 Nitrospiraceae bacterium
CGACAGAACAAGGGGCGGGATACACATCCTGTTTTGACATATTGTGGGATGACTCTGAATATGGCCAGGACTATGACTTGGATATAAGATACCGCATCTATGTTCAGACAAACGCCGGAGCTGGAACCATCACCGTCAAGACCAAAGGTATCTATGCGAACTCGGGACATACTAATTACGCAGGTTATTTCATTACCGGCGTAAGTGGGGCAGGAGATTACCTGGAGATTCGATGCGGCGGATCGTTGGCAGGGTCCACGGATTGTGATCGGGCTAGTGATGGCAATGGAACTGCAACCAACACGCGGACATTTACGGTCACCGGTTCAATAACAGGCTTCCTAAAGGATCCTCTATGGTATGCCGCTAAGTACGGCGGATTCGAGGACAAAAATGCGAATAACACGCCAGACCTCCAGACTGAGTGGGATAAGGATGGGAATGGTGTACCGGACACCTATTTCTATGCCGCGAACCCGCTACAGTTGGAAACGCAATTGGCCAATGCGTTTGCGGCCATCTTAAATAGGGCCTCTTCCGGAACCGCGGCCTCCGTGTTAGCCTCATCCTCAACCGGCGAGGGCGCACTCTATCAGTCCTTTTTCTTCCCCACACAGTTTGAAGGAGTCAGAGAAGTCAAATGGACCGGCTACACCCAAGGTCTCTTCATTGACGGCTTCGGAAACTTGAGAGAAGACAGCAATGGGGATGGCAGGCTCGTGTATCAGGAAGACAACATCGTTGTGAATAGTTTCGATTCGGCAACAGGCAATGTGCTAGTCAAGCGGTTCATCGATGCCAACGGGGACGGAAAAGCAGACAGCACGACACCGACAGCCACTGTGGGACTGACTGAGGTGAAAGGAATGTGGGAGGCGGGGAGCCGGCTTGCTCAGACCGCATCGAGTGCTCGGAATCTCTGGACCTGGGCAGATCAGGATGGTGATGGTATTGTCGATAGCGGTGAATTTATCCCATTCACCACGAGCAATTCGGCCAAAATAGGGCCCTATTTGCGCACCAGCGCCGCTCCCTACACAGCGAACAATATCATCAACTTCATTCGCGGAGATCAGATTGCAGGTCTCCGTGATCGCCAACTTATGGTCGGTGGAACGTTGCAGGTTTGGAAACTAGGCGATCCTATCCATGCGACTCCTGTGATCGTAGGAGGGCCAAAAGAACGACATGATGTGATCTATGGAGATTCGACCTATACAGCATTCTATCAACAGTACAAGGACCGACGCCAAGTAGCGTACCTGGGGGCCAATGACGGCATGCTCCATGCCATCAATGTCGGCTTTTATCACCGGGGTGATGATCCTTCTACGCCAGCCGCAAGCCAGGTCGAGCACGGATGGTTCACTAGGAATCCCACGGATAATAGTAGCGGGAAGTTCTTGGGAGAGGAGCTTTGGGGCTTCATTCCTCAGGAATTGCTGCCACATCTTCGATGGCTGGCCCAACCGGACTATACGCACGTCTATTATGTGGATTTGAAGCCGAAGATTACAGATGCGCGGATCTTTGCTCCCGACGCTGATCATCCCAACGGCTGGGGCACCATTCTCATCGGCGGCTTTCGGATGGGTGGAAGCTGCGAAAGTTGTCCAGCTACGAACGGACGGAGGATGCGGTTCTCCGCTGACTTTGATAATGATCCTGTGACCCCCGACGAGACACGGAACTTCTATAGCGCTTATTTTGTGTTGGATATTACGAATCCAGAGGTGAATCCAAAGCTTCTCTGGGTGTTCAGCGATGCGGGCCAGGGCTTCACCACTAGTTATCCTGCAATCATAAGGGTGAATCCATCAGGCGACGTCAAAACCGACAATACGAATGCGGAATGGTTCGTTGTGTTTGGTTCTGGTCCGACCGGCTATGACGGCAGTATTGTCCAAAGTGCCAAACTGTATGCCGTGAATCTGTCTACTGGTCCAGGGACAGGCAATAGCCTGGTGACCACCCTGCCAGTCGGTACATGGAATAGCTGGATGGGAGATCTAGTCACGCTGGATAAGGATCTCGACTACCGCACAGATGTGGCCTATGCAGGTAGAGTCATCAACGATGGAAGTCCTCCTTGGAAAGGGAAGATGTATCGGTTGACGACTGGAGGATGCGGCTCGGCTCCTTGTACGACAAGCACATGGGGAATCAATTCTGGGAGCAACCGTGTGCCTACCGAAATCATAGACACGTTTGCCGGCAGCACGGAGGTGGGGCCGATTACAGCGGCTCCGGCTATCACTCTCGATGATTCGGGCAAAATCTGGTTATTTTTCGGAACTGGTAGATATTACAACACCGCCGACAAAACCAACACCGAAACTCAATACTTTTTCGGAATCAAAGATTCCGTGGTGGGTGGAAGCTGCACACAAACTAGTACGACGAGTTGCTTGGATGATGATCTGGTTAACGTCTCCGCGGCCATTATTTGCACTGTCTGTACAGGCAACCAGGTGTCTGGCGTCACAGGAGTGACTACCTTAGAGGGAACAACAACAAGCTCACTCCAAGGCTTGGTGCAGACTAAGGATGGGTGGTACACGACGCTACCGAATTCCCGGGAACGGGCGATAACCAATCCTACGATTCTGGGCGGAATCGTATTCTTTCCGACGTTCGTTCCAGTCGACGATCTCTGCGTAGCATCTGGTGATGGTTACCTCTATGCCCTGTTCTACCTCACGGGTAGCGCCTATAAGGAGTCGGTCATCGGGACCAGTACATCAGGGGGCAATACGAACGTCAACCGGTCCGTGTCGCTTGGCACTGGGACTGGATTGGCATCTCAGATGGCCATCCAAATCGGAAGCCAGGGAAGCGGTGGCGCCGGTTCTGGCGGTGGCGGCGGAGGTTGTCAGAGCGGGGTGACCGGCTATATCCAGTCAAGCACCGGGACGCTCAGTTCGTATTGCACCAAGGTCGGAGGGGTCTCCAGTCGATACATCTCCTGGAATAACCAGCGACTGTGAGGCGATGAGGTGGTATGAGAGATGTGAAGGGAGGGCTTAGTGTGGGTGCCCATCACATCTCTCGCCTCGCTTTTGTGATCTCTGAAGCTCGAAGCGATACATTCATTCTTCATATTCTGTCCACAATTCTTATCACCTTATTCATTCTTTCCGGCTGCTCTCCCGACCCAGTCCAATCCGGTAAGGCGACTAATCGTCAGCCCATTCTCCGGTCGGCCAAGATAGTGCCCAATCCGGCTCTCCGTGACAAACCAGTCTCGGTTCAGGTCGATGTAATAGACCCCGATGGAGATCTGATTACGATTCGGTACCAATGGCGAGCGAATGCCAATCCGATTCCCGGGCAGACTGGTTCAATCTTGGTTCCGACAATGCTCAAGCGAGATGATCTCCTTGAAGTCGATCTCATCCCTTTTGACGGTAAGATGGAGGGGCTCCCCTATCGAACCAACGCGATACCGGTGGGCAATACTCCGCCACAGGTGATGAGGGTCGTTCTGCCTCAAGAGGTGCAGGTAGGTAGTCACGTACGAGCTCACGTGGAAGGGTCCGATGCCGATCAAGATTCCGTTGAATACAAGTTCCGGTGGTGGCGGAACAACAGAGAAGTGTCAGAAGGAAAAGAAAATGCACTTGAACTGGCTGGCTTTGAAAGAGGCGATACGATCACCGTTCAGGTCACCCCTTATGATAATGTTGGTGCTCAAGGCAAAGCCGCCCTTGCTGATCCAATAACAATTGCCAACAGTCCTCCTAAAATTACCTCGACGCCTCCAACTGCCATCGCAGGAGGTCGGTATAAGTATGCTGTGACAGCCATTGACCCCGACGGAGACCCGTTGCTCTATTCACTTGAGAAGAGCCCATCTGGAATGAAGATTGACAAAATCACGGGTCGTATCGAATGGCAGATTCCGTCCGAGGTGAAAGGTACCCATCGGGCTCGGATCAAGGTCGTGGATTCTCATGAAGGCTTTGCATTCCAGGAATTCGACCTTATCTTTTTCCCACAAACTACATCCTCCAACCGCTTTTCTTCCGCATTGCTTCATCTTGTCACTCGCTTTTAGGGTCTGCTACAATACCCTTACCCTATCACAAGGGGGGAGGTAGTCACAGGCAGGCGTGCGTAAAATCAAACTCCGAGAAGGGACAAATACCGCTAGTTTGTTTGGTCGACATGATCGCCATCTCAAGCTTATTGAAGAAGAGTTAGGGGTGCGAGTATCTGCTCGGGGTGAGGAAATTGTGCTCGAAGGTGCGAGCGAATCCGTGCGAAGCGCTGAGCGGGTGCTTTACGAATTGGCCGACCTTACATCCGAAGGTTATGAGTTGCGGCCGGAAGACGTCTCACTTGCTCTCAAGACACGCCTAGGGAATCAGAACACTCCCGTCAAAGAGCTACTTCTGACTGCCTTCCCGATCGCCACAAAAAAGCGATTTGTCGCTCCGAAGTCTTCAACTCAAAAAGCGTATATCGAGGCGATCGAGAAGTTTGATATTGTGCTGGGTATAGGTCCAGCCGGCACTGGTAAAACCTATCTAGCGATGGCCATGGCCGTCGACGCGTTGATCCGTAAGCAGGTCAGCCGTATTATCTTGGCCAGGCCAGCGGTAGAAGCTGGCGAGAAGCTCGGATTCCTTCCCGGCGATATGTATGCTAAGGTGAACCCCTATCTGAGGCCGCTTTATGATGCGCTCTATGACATTATGGATATGGAGCGAGCAAATCGTCTTGTTGAGCGAGGTGAGATTGAGATTGCCCCTCTAGCGTTCATGCGTGGGCGAACACTCAATGACTCATTTGTCATTTTGGATGAAGCGCAGAATGCCACAGCTGAGCAGATGAAAATGTTTTTGACCCGTTTAGGGTTCAATTCCAAGGCCGTCATAACGGGCGACATAACACAGGTGGATTTGCCGTCGGATCGAGTCTCCGGATTAATTGAAGTGAGAGAAATCTTGAGAGACATTCCCGGCATTCAGTTTGTGTACTTCGATGAACGAGACGTGGTGCGCCATCGATTGGTTCAAGAAATCATTAAAGCGTATGACCAACACGCACCACCCTCGTCCGGCGATCCCCAGCCGCGGAAAGATTCTTTTCGTCCCGCAGGGCGACAACGCTCTACTCATCGAGAAGGCCGACACGGGAGCCAACCACACTAATGCCGGTGTGGTTACGATCTCGGCTTCGATATCCCTCCATTCTTCTGCCTCAAATCAAAATGGTGACCCAAAGGATCTTGACAATGGCCGGTCGGCCAGAGGCTGTCGTGAGCATTGACCTCATTGGCGATCTTCGCATGCGGCGACTAAACCGACAGTATCGAGGAAACGATGCAGCGACCGACGTCCTCGCTTTTGCCATGCAAGAGGCGGAAGGGCCACCGTCGCCCCTGTTGGGTGATGTGGTGATCTCGCTCCATACAGCGAAACGTCAGGCAGTTCAGTGCAGAATTCCGCTTGGCCACGAAGTCGCCAAGCTTGTTATTCATGGAATTCTGCACCTTCTCGGCTATGATCATGAACGGAGCGAACGTGATGCCCGTCGTATGCGTCGACGAGAACAGACGATCTTTCAATCGCTGTTACCGCTTCCTAAACTCGTAGCAACCAGAAAAAATAGGCACGATAGCGTAACGGGTCCTAATTAGTGTGAAAGATGGGATGGTTGCAGCGGCTCAGTGAGGGCCTAGCGAAGACTCGCAGCATGGTCCGTGGGTCCGTGGGTCGGCTTATCGGCAGAGGTCCGGACCCCGCGGTCCTGGAGGAGCTTGAAGCCTCTCTGATCGCCGCCGATTTGGGTGTTCCGACTGTCGAGCGTCTCATGGCTCGCCTCCAAGCGCAGCATGGAAGATTGGATTCGCGCTGCTCCGGTGAGGTCGTAGACGTTCTGAAAGAGACGATTTTGGAGACGCTTTGTGCTTGCGAGGTTGAGACGATTGAACGTCTGATTGAACACGGGCCTGCCCCGTTTGTGATTTTAACGGTAGGAGTGAATGGTGTCGGAAAAACAACGACGCTGTCAAAACTGGCACAACGGCTTCAGGCAGGCGGACGGCGACCACTACTCGTCGCTGGTGATACCTTTCGCGCTGCTGCGATCGAACAGTTAGAAACATGGGCGACCCGGATCGACGTGGAAATCGTCAGGCATCGCCATGGAGCTGACCCTGCCGCAGTGGTGTTCGACGCCATGGCGGCCGCGAAGGGGCGTGGTATGGATGTAGTCTTAATCGATACCGCTGGCCGATTGCACACCAAGGCCAATCTCATGGATGAATTGCGCAAGATCAAACGAGTGCTGGCTCGTGAGCTGCCCGGATCTCCTCATGAGGTACTCCTGGTATTGGATGCAACGACCGGTCAGAATGCGCTTTCGCAAGCTAGGCAATTTCATGAAGCAGTTGGAGTGACAGGCCTTGCGCTCACCAAGCTCGACGGGACGGCTCGTGGCGGTATTGTGATCGCGATTGCAGAAGAACTGAAAATCCCTGTTCGGTTCGTCGGGGTCGGCGAGGGCACAGAGGATTTGCAGGATTTTCACGCTCGTGAGTTTGTGGATGCCCTTTTCGAGCAGGTACCCTGAAAACGCCGTGTTTTGTAGCACATCAGATGAACTTATTTAAAAGGCTCCTCGCTTCGTTCCTGCTGGCAGCTATTCAAGTCGTCCTGCTTAGCCCCGTCGCGTCTGCAGCAGAATTGCCTGTGGCCGGCTTGTTGCGTTCAAATGACGTTGAACTGTTAACGCATCATCTGATTGTAGAATTGGATCCCGACCAACATCGGCTCCTTGCCACCGATCGAATGGTACTGAAAATTCTCCCTGCTGATCGTCGCCATCTCTCTTTTTCGCTTAATAGTGGGCTCCATGTAACTCAGGTTGTGGAGATGAAGGGCAAAGAAACAAAACCCCTTTTGTTTTCGACTGAGTCAGAGCAGCGCAACGATATCCGTGATGGGCCTCAGCACGTGGACGTTCTATTAGAGCCACACACCGCAGCAGACCACACACTCACACTCGAGTGGCGCTATGAGGGCGTGATTAATGACCCACCGAGGGAACCGCGGCATCTCCGGTTCGTCACGCCGAGCGAAACGGCCGGCCACATCGGCCCTGAAGGCGTGTACCTGAGCGGAGAAACCCTCTGGTATCCGGATTTGCCAGGCGCTCTCTCAACCTATCGCGTCACAATCACGACTCCTTTTGGGTGGCAAACCGTCAGCCATGGGCGACTCGCTGCTGAGACCAGACACGCAGACCGCGTCACTGCGGAATGGGTAGTCACGTCGAAGACCGAAGCATTGACACTTGTGGCGAATCGTTTCGTGAAACGGCAGCGACAGTGGAACGGTGTGGCGGTTATCACGTATCTCTTCGCTGACGATGCCGCGCTCGCAAAAGAATACCTGGAAGCGTCCGTGAAATATCTTGAGATCTATACAAAATTGCTGGGACCCTATCCTTTCACAAAGTTCGCTGTCGTAGAAAATTTCTTTGCGAGCGGCCTCGGAATGCCGTCCTTCACGCTCTTGGGAAGTGGGGTCATCAAACGACATTACGTTCAATCGTACGCGCTGGGCCATGAAATCGTACATTCTTGGATTGGTAACTGGGTCTTTAATGACACTGAAAAAGCCAACTGGGTTGAGGGACTCACAACATACCTCGCCAACTATTACTACGAAGAGTTGATGGGTACTTCAGAGCAGGCCAGGGCCCAACGCCGCATGATGCTGCTTGGCTATGCGGTGTACGTGAGTTCAGAGGACGATTACCCGGTAGGCCGTTTTCGGCGTAAAACCGACCAGAAGGACAATGCGATCGGCTATCAGAAAGCCGCAATGATTTTTCATATGCTTCGGCGAGAGATCGGAGATGACGCGTTTTGGCGAGGTATCAGAAAGTTAATCGCTGATTTTGGCGAATCGCATGCATCATGGGATGATGTGGAGCGGACATTCAGCCATACGGGCCAGCGCGATCTCCGATGGTTCTTTTCGCAGTGGGTAGAGCGGAAGGGGGCTCCGAGACTCACCTTATCAGATACGCGAACCGTTCAAGTAGAACATGGTGGCGAGAAGAGAATTGAGATTCACGCTCGCCTCATTCAAAAGGATTTTTCATTCCGTCTTCGCCTTCCTGTGCAGATACGAATGCAAGATGGACAGATCGCGAGGGTGGAGCTTGACGTCCAATCCGGAGATCAAACCCTGACCGTGTCCGTGCCTGTGCAGCCGATCAGTTTGGAAATTGATCCGGATTTCGATACCTTCCGTAGAATCGACCGACAACATCTTCCGCCTATGCTCAATCTCTTTGTCACAGACCGCGAACGGTTCATCATTGTACCGGAAGGGGAGCGTTCGATCGCTCGCGAGCCCTACGAAGACCTGATCACTCGCATGAAAAGTCAAGATGCGACCTCCGGTGCCGTGGTCGTCAAAACGGACAGCGAGTTCTCCATGCGAAACGGGACCCAATCCCTAAACGGATCGGTATTGGTGTTGGGCGGCCCGGGGTTCAATCGTTTGGCTGAATGGGCGCTCGGCCGATGTGCAAGCCATGTCCACTTCGACGGCAGGACAATTATTGTTGACGATCGGACATACGAAGGGCCGGAATTGTCGGTCTTAGTGTCGTGCCGACATCCGGATCACCCGGATCGCGTGGTGACCGTCTTTTACGGGCAAACGCCTTCCGCGGCCGCCAGAGTGGCTCGTCTCCTCTTTTTTTATGGATGGCACAGCTACATGATCTTTCGTGAAGGGGCTGTGGTGGCGCGCGGAGATTTTCTTCCTGAACAGCGTGAATTGGAGGTTCGGTTCGATGGGTCTTAGGCGTCCGATTTTCTTTCTGTTAATCCTGGCTCTTACGGCCGGAGAAAGCAACGTGTCGGTTCGGTCCGAGTCTGATCTGAGTGGCGGTTCCCAATCGATTGAACCACTTGAGCGTCATCTCAAGAATATTCGGCAACTGACGTTCGGTCGTCAAAATGCGGAAGCCTATTTCTCCTTCGACGGCTCAAAGCTGATTTTTCAATCGACCAACAATTGGATGAGCGACAGTTTTGCGGGTAGCCAGGCAGCGAGCGGGGAAGCGTCGGGCTGTTATCAAATGTACGTGATGGATGTGGAGAGCGGTCACATCCATCTGGTCAGCACCGGCGCCGGGGCCACCACCTGCGGATATTTTTTCCCGGGAGATCGGCGCGTGCTGTACTCTTCGACCCATCTCGTCGGGCCAAATTGTCCGCCGAAACCGAAACGCGAAGGTAGGTACCGCTGGGCCCTCGACGATTACGATATTTTTTCCGTGAAGCTGGATGGCCAGCAGATCCAGCGTCTTACCGCGACGCCAGGCTATGATGCCGAGGCCACGATTTCCCCGGACGGAAAAACGATCGTTTTTACGTCGGTCCGCGATGGCGATCTCGATCTGTACGCCATGAATTTGGATGGGACACATATCCGTCGACTCACGAGCGAGATTGGCTATGATGGAGGCGCCTTCTTCTCACCGGACAGCCAGCGGATTGTATACCGTGCCTCTCACCCGAAAGACCCTGTCGCTATCGAGGAGTATCAGGCTCTCCTTAAACAGCGTCTCGTCGAGCCTAGTCAGTTGGAAATTTATGTCATGAATGCCGATGGAACCAGCACCCGGCAAGTCACCGCCAATGGCTTTTCCAACTTCGCGCCGTTCTTTCATCCGGACGGTCGACGGATCATTTTTTCTTCTAATCAGCAGGGCGGGGGAGGGGAATTTCAGCTCTATGTGAT
>JBOHOS010000482.1:0-12284 GCA_050731295.1 Nitrospiraceae bacterium
GGGCAGATCAGCGGGATCGGTCTTCTTCCGGACGACAAGCCGCATGTATTTCTCCTGTCACCGGTCTCGAAGTGAACAGGCAATATCCTTCTCTACCCTGCTCTACCCTGCGCTCAACCCGTCCGTGTCAGTCCCCACGCCAACGGCTTCTCGCTTCGGTCTGACCCGGCTCAGGCCCCCCTCATCATCTTCCAGGCAACCGCACGGTGCCGGATGTGCGATTACGCTCGGATTCAAATTCGAGCGATAGATCGCCCGATGAGGCAGATGTCATAAACGGCTGGAAGTGCGGTCCATATAGCAATTCCCGGCGCGGCTTCAGAATGGACCTGATTTTGCACATCCCGCCAGTTTTAAACTGCAGCGTGGAGAGCCGGAACACATGGAACACGGATTACTTGAAGCGATCGGCCATAATCTGACGGCCCCTATGCCGCTGTTCTTCGCGCTCGGCATCCTCGCCACATTAATTCGATCAGACCTCAAGGTGCCGGAAGCTCTCTACATCGGCCTGACGTTGTATTTGCTCGCCGCGATCGGACTCCACGGAGGCGCGGAGATTCGTGAGGTGGGCATTACGGCCATCTGGATGCCGTTGGTCGGAGCGATATTCCTCGGTATGATAACTCCTTGCATCGGCTATGTGATCCTCCGCAAGATGGGAAAGTTCTCCATCCATGATGCGGCCGCCATCGCCGGCCACTATGGGTCGGTCAGCGCCGTGACCTTCGCCGTAGCCACACAATTCTTGGCGAGTCTCCAGGTCAAACCAGAGGGATACGTCTCCGCCTTTCTCGCCGTGCTCGAGCCGACCGGAGTGGTGGTGGGAATCTTATTGGCGAGGATGGCCCTCCAGATCGAAGGACAGAAAAATGGGAACGGCGAGAAAGGGCAGCCCTGGATCAATAAGGTCCTTCATGAAGCGATCACCGGCAAAGGCTCGATGATTCTGCTTGGTGCTTTGATAATCGGGTACATCTCAGGGCCGGAGGGCATCGCGGTCACGAAGCCCTTCTTCGGAGACCTGTTCAAGGGTGTTCTCTGCCTCTTTATGCTGGAAATGGGCCTTGTCGCCGGACTGAGATTGGCCGAGATACGGGCCGTCGGTAAATTTTTGATTATCTTCGGCATCTTCATGCCCATTATCGACGGCACGCTGGGCGTCCTCATGGGGGATTTTGTCGGGCTCAGCCTCGGCGGCGCCACGATGCTCGGCGTCATGGCGGCCAGCGCTTCGTATATTGCCGCCCCCGCCGCCATGCGCATCTCATTGCCTGAAGCCAATCCATCGCTCTATCTGACAGCCTCGCTGGGAATTACGTTTCCGTTCAATATCGCGATGGGCATTCCCTTGTATTTTTGGTTCGCCAAGGTCCTGTTCGGAGCCTAACCGCCATGACGGCATCCTCATTCCCGCGTCTGTGCAACAGGGCCACGCCCCCCAGCCCGGGTTGATTGGCTCGCGGCAAGGTTCCACGCCGCATAAACCTCGGTGGTTCATACTCCGGAATCTCGTCGGCGTTCAAAACCCCGTTCATAGAGAAGTTCTTCCGGCGGGACGTGAGCAGTACGCCAGTGTCAACGTGCGCTGAAAGGAAAGAGCCCCAGCCGGACGCATCATGACCAAGAGAGGGAACAATGGTCGATTTGGCGCCGGTCACGCATCCTTCGGACATCTTGCCGGCTTTTCGGGATACCCCCATCGCTGATCTGCTGGCGTACCACAACCTGGCTGAGCCGCATGGGCCCTATGAAAAGGCGAGGCTGCTGGTGGGAATGTGCATGGACCATCGCGAACGCCTCCGTATCCCGGAAAACTTTTCGTATATTCTCCGCGCCGGGGCCAATCTTCTCGACAGTGAATTCCAGGTCTCCTATGCGATCGCGATCGGGGGGATCTCGGCGATTGCCCTCATCGTGCACACCCATTGCGGGTATGGTGAATCTCCTCAGCAAGCGCGAGCCCTTCATCGATGGGCTCGTTCGTCGCGGCGGCTGGGCGCGGGAATTGGCCCACCCGCATTTCATCTACAATGCCCGGCGGTTTGAAATCGGGAACGAGATCGAGTTTGTCTTGGCCGAGGCTCAATGGCTCCAGACGCAATATCCGAAGGTCCTGGTCGCGCCGCTGCTTTACCGCGTGGAGGATTCTCAACTCTACCAACTGAAGCCTTCGGAACCGGTGTTGGTTGAAAGAGGGGAACCACCGGTATCCGACGACGTGGCTTCACGGGTCTCTACCGGACCCGCCTGAAGAAGGAATGAGCGGACATTTTGGGAAGCAGGCAGCGGCTCTGTGGGTCGTGCTTTTCACGACGGTCGGGTTCCTGCAAGTATGGGCGGCGGAAGAAGGGGAGTTCGTCAAAAAAGGCGGCCGCTGGCAGTACCTCCCGACTGAGGACCCCGGGCTGAGGTATCTGCTGGAAAAAGGCCTCATCACCCAGGAGGAATACGATAAGGGCGCTCGCATCCTGGAAACCCGGCAGCGCGCGCGAGATCCGGGCTATAGCGTGTCATGGGGCAACGGCCTCAACATCAAGGTTGGAGAAAAATTCTTCCTCAAGCTCAGAACGCAATTGCAATTGCGCTACACCCATCATGAATACAACCAAGCATGGCGCCTCATCGGCGACTCGAACAATTTTTCAGCCCAGCCCGATCGCCAGAACGAATCGTCGGCCAGCACGTTCGGGGCTCGATACATTCGGCTGCAATTTCTGGGATATGCCTTCGATCCCGACTTACGCTACAACCTTACGCTGGCCGCGGATCAGCAGGAAGGAAATCTCAACGGGACGGGAAACGTCTCTCTACTCGATGCGAGCGTCACCTCGTGGCATATCCCATACGCGACAGTGCAGGTCGGTCAATACCGGACGTGGTTCAACCGCGAGCAGATTACCTCCGTCGCGACGTTGTCGTTCGTGGATCGCAATATTGTGGCGGAGGCGTTCACCGCTAATACGCTCAATCGCCGCGACATCGGCATCGCGATCTTGAGCGATGAGAGCAAGTATCGGTTCAATTACGCCATCGGCGTCTATAACGGCGCCGGCATCAATACGGACCGGCTCGGCGCGCCCGTCAGTCAGGGAGGAGCCAACACGCGTTTTAATGCGAATGAGCTCATGTACGTCGCGAGGCTGTTATGGAATGTCAGCGGGCGGCCGGGGTACGGCGAGGGCGACATTCTCTACTCGCGCGTGCCCCAGGTCGCGATTGCAGGGGGCTATGCCTACAATCCCGGCGTCAATTTGGTGGATCCTACGACGCCGATCCGCAATCAAATCCTCGCGACGGGAAACGGCAGGCTCTTGGGCGCCGGGTTCATCGACTTTCAGACGTGGGAAGTCGATGTGATTGCCAAATACCGAGGCTGGGCCTTACAGGCCGAAGGGTTTATTCGCCAGCAATCGGTCCGGGGCGGGAACTCTGAGCTGGGAAACGCGACGGGCTGGTACGTGCAGCTCGGGAAATATGTGATCCCGAGAAAAATGGAAGTTGCCCTCCGATACGGAGTAATGGACCCGAACGTGAAACAAACCGATGATCTGATCAAAGAAGCCGGAGTCGCAGTGAGCTACAGCTTCGACGGCACCTACAATCACCGCATGGTCATGGACTATGGCCATATCACCATGGGAACCGGAGGCTATGCCGCAGGTCGCGCGACGCTGGCCGCGGCGCCGGGATTCGGCCGTGACCTCCTCGAGAATCGATTCCGGGTGATGTATCAATTCTATTGGTAACGAGCGAGGCGCCCGCATCATGCCGAGCGAGGCGGACGGCGGGAAGACGAGAAGGAGACGCGGAATGAAGAGAGGACTCACGGCAGCGGGACTGGCATTGATCGGCATGCTGTCGGGACTACCCGAGTCAGCGGGCTCGACACAAACTCAAACCTTGACCATCGCCGCCGCGCAAAGCTTGAAGCCGGCGTTGCGCGAGATTTTGTCGATTTTCGAGTCGCAGTATCGACAGGCGGATGTGCGGGTCGTGTATGGTCCTTCGCAGACGCTGCGGCAACAGATTGAGGACGGCGCGCCGGCGGATGTATTTCTTCCCGCCTCCGTCGAGGAGGTGGAGGCGTTGCACAAGAAAGGCCTTACCCTCAACGGTTCTCCCCAGATCTATGCTCAGACCTCGCTCGTCCTGGCAACGGGATCGCCCGCGTATGCGAAGGCCGTCTTCTTTGAAAACATGCATTCGCAACTTGTGAGCCGCATCGCCGTCGGCGATCCCAAAACCACATCGTTGGGGAGGTTGACGGACCGTCTTCTCTCTCAATTGAATCTGGGACCAAAGCCCGCTTCTCGCTACCTGTATAGAAAACACGACGAGGTCATCGACCTGCTCAACAGCGGGGAAGCCGACGTCGGTATCGTCTACCGGGTTGATGTGGCGGCGAATCCGAAACTCCGCATTATCGACGAAGTGCCGGGCGGCATTCACATCCCGGTCGTATTCGCCGAAGCCGTCGTGTGGACCTGCCGTCATTCGTCCTGTGAACTGGCGCGCGAGTTCACGAACTTCATGCACACGCCGTCCGTTCAGAAGGTCCTACAAAAACATGGATTTGATCCGGTATCATCGGATGCCTATCAGATCGAAGCCAGAAGACAATAGCCCGACGTGAAGCCATACGCTCACCCATTCGGCGTGCTCGTCATCCTCTGCCTCGCCGTGGCCGGGTGCGTGGCGGCGCCTCCTTCACCTGGAGCCGTTCTCTGGGAAAGCGGGCGCGATCAGGTTCGCCTGGATACCGACGCCGGCGGCAATCGCAATTCGCATCCCGCCGCCCTCACTCCCAGTCAAGTAGGGACGCTCCTGCGCGGCGTACGAGCCGGAGAGCGGCGCGGCTGGATACACCGCTTGGCCAGCGGAGAAGCCGTCAAGACGCGAGCATTCCGAGATGATGAAATTGAGGTCCTCGCCGTGCCCTTGGCCAACGCGCTGGCTAAAGCCGGACCGGCGGAGCAAGTCTCCTTCCATCTCAGCCAATCCGATCCTACCGGTGGAGAAGTGACCACGACGGGCTGGATTTTTGTCCGGGAACCTCTCCTGTATCTCCAGCTCAGCGAAGTGCACGATCTTCATGGCCCGGACCCCGATATCAGCAAATACATGAGGAACATGCCCGACGTGCCGACCGCCCCCGTCCCCTTTGATGTGACATTTGAACCGCAGGACTATCTGGACAAGGAAGTCTCGAAGGGAAGTTGGTGGGCGCCGGATCAACTGGAAGAACTGCACATCCGGTATCGGGAAGCGCTCGCCGTCTTGCCGCCGTACTCGATTGACGGCTCCACGAGACAAGAGCCGCCTGCTCCTTTCCAGCCCAGACTCGATGAGCCACTGTATCAGCGCCGAAGGCAGGGCGAAGAGAAGAACAGAGGATTGAGATGGCCGGCAGCCGCCCGCGACACGGCCATCAGCGACGGCGGCCTTGGTCGTAGGAGGATGGAACCGACGAGAAGGCGGGCGGCTGCACATGCAGCCACCGGCTGAATCCGCCGGCTACGATGGCCGTCGTCAGCATGATGCCCACGATCCCGACCACGCTGACGCGTTCACCAAACTCCTGGGTCACCCAACCGAATGCCGTCATGCCGGTGATGGCCGCGACCATGGCGCCGGTGCCATACAGAGTCAGCGCACGGCCCACCATGTGATCGGGCGATAACTCCTGCAGGATTCCCCAGGCAATCGGCGTGAACCCGCCAATCCCTGCTCCGATGACGGTCATCAGGAGCACGGCCCACACGCGGTTCGGAACAAACAATAAGCCGCACACCGCCACGCCGCTGATTGCGCTGGCTACGGCGATTCCAAGGACACGACGGGCCAGCGTCCATTCCGTGAGTCTGAGCAGTGTCATCGACACGGCTAACAATCCGACGCCGAACGCCGCCCAGAGATACCCCACCTCCACCGGCCCCAAATCAAGCATTTTTCGGCCCAAGACCGGAAAGAGCGTCGAGAAGGCGCTGGTGCCGATGCTGTATAGGGCGGCGGTCACAATCAGCAGCAAGATGGTCCGTTGCTGGATGAACGCGAATCGAATCCCGTCAAGCAGGTCGCCACACACCGACGTCGCCATCCGACTGCCGGCTTGCGGAGCAGGCCCGCCGGCAAACCGAGCCGGGAGCAGGCACGCGGCCGAGAGCACATAGGTGGCGGCATTCACGCACAGCACTTCCTGGGAACTGAACGCCGCAATCCCGAAGCCGCTGAGCAGTGATCCCAGGATCACGCCGATACTCGTGGTGCCTTGCAGCAAGGCGTTTGCCGCCGTGAATTGGGAACGCGGGACGAGAGAGGGAACCGACGCCGTGAGTGCGGGCCCGAAGATCGCACCGGCAATCGCATGGAGAAAAACCACAAGATACAAATGCTCCACGGTGAAGGCATCGAGCCCGATCCAGCATGGGATGAGTCCGATGACCACGGCGCGTGACAGATCCATCCCGATCAGAATCGGCTTCTTCGGCAGCCGGTCGAGGTAGACTCCAATCAGCGGACCGAACAGGATAGGCGGAATGGTCTGTAACAGCCCGATGACGGTGGTCTTCAGCGCGGAGCCGGTAATTGAGTAGACAAACCAAAGCAGCGCGAGCTTGGTGACCCCATCGCCGACCTGCGAGACCACCTGACTCCACCATACCAGTCCAAAATCTCTGGTCAGCAGCACAGGCTGACTGTCTGCCGCCATGCGGTCGGGCGCCTGAAGTCCAGCTACCTCTATCGCGCAAGACCTGCAATCACTCATCAGCCACCCGCTCCTTATGCGATCCGAAGAACATTGCCCCAGCGATATCGACAACCCGTCACGCTCATTGTTACAGCCTGATCCAGGATCACAGCAACTGCGATGCCAATCTGTGACGAAGACAGACGAGAGGATGATTCCGTCGGCCTCACCCATTCATCTCGAAAAATCAGGCCCTTAGGAATTCAAGTCATGGCGGGTGGGAAGCGATGAAGGATGGGACCGATCAAAAAAAGATACACCGTGGTATCAATCCTTCCCAATGTTGCGCCGATGGCAAGAGCGCCAAGTCCGCATGGCGAAGCCGACTTCCTGCCCGTGCAGGTCCATTCCGAATGCGGCCTGGGCCTCGAGCAATTGAATTGAAAAGGCTCGAGAACTGGACCCATCATGATGAAGCGATTAGGATGGAGTTAAGCATGGAGCCGGTACGCTCGAAAGAGAAGCAGGCGGAACTCATCGCTCATTGGCTCGATGACGCGTTTCTTTTGCCAGGCACGGCCATTCGGTTCGGCCTCGACCCGATCATCGGCATCATTCCCGTCTTCGGCGATGCGCTCGCCACCGCCATCGGAGCCGCCATTCTCCTCAATGCGAGGCAATTAGGCGTCCCGGTCAATGTGCTCGGCCGAATGGCTTCGAACCTGCTCATCAACGGCGTGATCGGCGCGATCCCGGCATTTGGTGATCTCTTTTCGTTCTGGTTCAAGAGCCATTCCAAAAACACCGCGCTGCTGCTCCGCGCCGTGGCCAAAGGAGACAATGGCACGTCGTGCTCCATCGCGGCCCCCCCGCTCACGGTGCGCGATCTCGCTCTGGTCCTCGCCATCACCGCCCCTATCGTGGTCTTCGTCGGTTACATCAGCTTTTTACTTTGGGAACGAGAGGTTAGCATGTTTTAGCCCTCGGGCTCAGCGCTCAACCGGCCCGTACTCGGTAACGTGAAGCAAAATCGGCTCCCTCCTTCAGGACGATTCTCGGCCCAAATAGTTCCTCCATGGAGCTCGACCAAGCTTTTCGCGATGGCGAGGCCCAAGCCGGTGCCGGGGGTGTCGCTGGGAGTGGTCCGGCTTCGATAGAACTTATCGAAGAGTTTTCCGGTTTCATCCTCGCGGATTCCACACCCGGTATCCGCCACGCATATCTGGAGGAACGAATCGTCCAAGAATTCTGTCTCGACGCGGACCATGCCTCGGGACGGCGTGAATTTGAGGGCATTCTCCAACAGATTCGTCAAGATTTGATGCACCTTATCCGGGTCGCACACGATCGACGGAATGCCGGCATGGAGCGGTCCCTCCAACATGATCGATTTTTCCTGCGCGAGGCTCCGGAACCCGTCTATCGCGTCGTTGATCAGCTCGGGCACCGGCGTGGGCGCGAGCCGCAAGCTGATTTTGCCCGCTTCAATGCGCGAGAGGTCGAGGAGCTCATTCAACATTCTCGTCAGTCGTTCGACGTTGTACTGCACCCGCGAGAGATAATAGGCTTGCTTGTCGCTCAGGGGACCGGCCAGTCCGGCCACCAGGTTTTCGACGAGTCCTTTAATCGCCGTCGTGGGAGTCCGCAGTTCATGCGACACGATCGACACGAACGCCGACTTCAGCCCATACAATTCCTGCAATTGGTCGTTTGCCGCCTTCAGCGACGCCGTCCGCTCCTCGACTCGCCGCTCGAGCGCTTGCGTCAGGTGGTGTAGCTGGGCCTCCGCGCGTTTGCGGGCCGTAATGTCGCGGGCCACCCACAACACGGTGTCCTCGAACAGCGGCGAGACCGTCCCATCAAACCAGACTTCGGCGCCGCCTATCATCAATCTGTATTCCGCGCGCACCATCTCGCCCGCTCGGAGTGCCTCCCGAATATGCGCCAGAACGAGATCGGCCTCCGTGGGCGGCAATACGTCATGCACAGTCTTGCCCAGCAACTCCTCGGCCGGCAGATAGAGAAAGGAGGGATTGGTCGGAGCAATTTTCACATACCGGCCCCGAGCATCGAGGACCAGCACCACATCGGACATCGACCTGAAGATGGCGCGCAATTCCTCTTCGCTCGCGCGGAGCGCCCGCTCGGTGCGTTTTTGTTCCGAGATCCCTGAGGCCAAGACCATCGCCATGATCGCGATGGTCGCCATGAATGCTTGCAACAAGAGCAGCGCCTGATTGGGCGCTTCCGTGGCAAATGACCCGAACCCGCGCAACGTTCCCCAAACCGCAATGCCCGACAGCAGAATCATCACCGTGGCCGTCTCCCGAGGACCGAACCGAACGGCTGCCCAGACGAGGAAGGGAACGGGTAGAAAGGAAATGGGATAATTGTGGCGCGCGCCGGCCACGATCCCGCCGAAGGCTATTTGACCGACGAGAAAGACGCCGAGCATCAAGACGGTCATTTCAAGGACTTGAGCCCGATCGAAATGAGATCTCTGATGGACGCTCCATAGGAGTAACGGCGGCGCCACAATCAGAGCACCAGCCGCGTCCCCCAGGAACCAGGTCAACCAAATCGGCCAGGCGTCCAGCCAGCTTGCGTATCCGCCCAACACAATGCTGGTGACTCCCAGCGCCGGGCTGACGAGCGTGGACACCATTGCGGCGAGCGCAAACGTTAACGTATCTTTGGGCCGCTCGAAGGCGTTGCGTCCGTGTGCGAATCGGTTGACGAGGAAGGCGCCGACCAGCCCCTCCAATGTATTACCGACCGCAATCGCCGCTGACGTCGCGAGCGAGCCTGCTGTCGTTGCATTGACGAAGAATGCGCCGGCAAGAATCGCCGGCCACACCCCGTATCCCCAGATTAACAGGGCGGCGAGCGCGATACCTGCGGGAGGCCAGATGGCCGTCGCGCTGGGATGATAGAAAGCCAGTGACAGACCGAGCTTGCCCGTCAAAAAATACAGGACGGCAAGGCCGGCCAGAAGAGCCACACGTGAGAGCGCCATGGGTTCCCACACCGCCAAACTGCGGAGACACCGTTCAGTTTAAGCAGCCAGGCTGAGTCAAACGCTTGTCAAATCTGTAGGCATGGCCGGTACGCGCTTGCGCGGATCGACCGCCGGATCACGGGGCCGGCCGAACCGATTTGGCGTGGCCGTCGGTCGTGACCTCCGCGACGATCTTGTCGCCGGGTATAAATTTCGCGCCTTCCAGTCCCGGGATCACCGTGTCTTTCCCGATATGCAGATGGATTTCCTTTCCGGCGCTTTTCATCGTCAATGTGTCGCCCTCATGCTTGAGAACCTCCCCCTTCACGGTCAGAGCGCTCGGCTGCCCGTTTCCCGTTTCACCCTCCTTCTGAACCGCCGGGGCGGGCGTTCCGAAAGCGATCAGGCCGATACATGCCACGATGACTGCGCTTGTTATGCCTCTCTTCATGATGCCTCTCCTTCATTATTGAGCACGTCGATGCGGTTTGCCGGCCGCGATTGACAGGTGAGGCAGGCCGGACCGGGGATCCACTGAACCCTAGTCCGCATGAACGCTTCTGCTGCAATCGCGGATTCGCTGCTGCGACAAGCCTGCATGCGGCTCATTCTGCATGTACTTCGGTCCCTCGCGGCTCCACCCGCAAGGCACTGCCGCCTCACCGACTCGGCGACGTCCGCAGACGTGCTGCGATTTATTCGTCGCGCCGCGGACCTCGCAACGCGACTGCGCGATTTCGAAACGAACCGTTATGAAGAATGCGGGCTAGAGCCAACCGGCAGCCGCGTTGCTTATCGTTGTTCATTATAGAAAACGCGGGCTGTCTTCCCTGTAAGGATTTTCCTGGAACGCCCGTAGGAGATCGACGATGCCCCACCCTGTTACGGAGCGCGTGAAGAGGATACAATATACGCGGTCGCCGAATGGATCCGCTGCCGGCCGATCTCATCACTTGCTGCGTCCGCAGATGAGGAACAAGGGCATGTCCGAGAAGACGAACTGTCGCATCGGCGTCATCTCGGACACACATGGGCTTCTGCGTCCTGAAGCTATCTCGGCGCTGCAAGGCTCTGATCTGATCATTCATGCGGGCGACATCGGCACAAAAGCGATCCTTGATCGATTACACACCATTGCGCCCGTCCTCGCCGTGCGAGGAAACAATGACACCGGCCCTTGGGCCGAGAACATTCCCGCCACCAGAATCGAGACGATCGGCGGCGTGACGGTGCAGATACTCCATGACGCCAAAGAACTCGTCGCTCCCTGCGCTCGCTGCCGTGTCGTGATCTCCGGCCATTCCCACCGCCCTTGTATCATAGAACGTCACGGCTTGCTCTTCATGAATCCGGGAAGCGCCGGTCCCAGGCGCTTCTCGTTGCCGGTCAGTGTCGCGCGGCTTGATGTCCATGGCGATACGTTCAGCGCCCGGCTCATCGAGTTGGACGTGCCGCGATCACAGGCAAGGGGGATGGGAGGCGGCGCTTGCGCGGGATAGAGGCGTGCAGCAGCACGGGCAATGGCGTGGTTCGTTCTCCGGTGAAGGCTGCATTTTCAACATTGACCCATGGCCGTATTCACCGTTTATCGAACTCCGTCGCGGGCCGGCAGAGAGAGCCGCTTCATTCTTGGTTCCAATAGGGAGGCCGCCATGAACGCAGTCATCACATTCCTGATCCTTCCCCTGATTGTCCTGCTTGGAGCCTGCGCCACTGCAAGCATTCCTTTAGGCACACCGCCAGGCGCGGATTCCGTGGCCGCGGCGCATAATGCGGAAGGCATCGAGCACTACACGATGGCGCACTGGGGAATCGCCAAGACCCACTTTGCGTCGGCTGCCCAGGTCAGTCCTCAGATGGCCGAGGCGCATTACAATCTGGCCCTGGCCCTCGATCAATTGGGGGATCATGCCGAAGCCGCCGCTCACTTCAAGAAAGCGGCTGAGCTCGCGCCGAACAACACAGCCATTACCCAGTCGGACGTGTACCTGTACCATGTCAACTTGCTTCGCAATTCCAGCGGCACGGGAATACCGCGCCCTATCACGGGAGGATATTGATCTCGCAGCATGGAGCCTGGCCAGGAGGAGCAGTACAACCCTCCCCCTCGCAGCAGCCAGGACTGTAAGCTTGTTTTCATCGCCGACAGAAGGCATCATCAAAAATGGACGGCGGATCGGATGCGACTAGACACGGGATTGCCGTTGGGATTTCTCTCATCATCTGTCAAAGGAACAATAAGGGTATGGATGATTCCGTTGCCGAAGTAATCGAACGAATCTTGAGAGAATGCCGGACCCTCGCGGTGGTCGGGCTCTCCTCGAATCCGTCGCGGCCGTCCCTCGCGTGGCAGCCTATATAAAACAGCACGGCTACAGGGATTCCCATCAATCCGAACGAGGACATGGTTCTTGGAGAACGGGCATACCCTTCTCTGGCCACAGTGCCTGACAGGATCGATCTGGTCGATGTCTTTCGGAAGTCGAAGCAGGCCGCCGCCGTGGTGGATGATGCCATCACGATCCGTGCAAAAGCGGTGTGGCTGCAGGAAGGCGTGGTGGATGAATCCGCCGCGGAACGCGCGCGTCAGGCCGG
>JBOHOS010000483.1:0-2380 GCA_050731295.1 Nitrospiraceae bacterium
GTAAGAACGATGAGCAATTCCGCATCGCGATCCCAAGGGTTGGCCTTCTATCGAAGTATCGGAACGAAGGCGATGAAGATTGATTCGCTGACGATCACTCTCTTGGATGATTGCCATTGGATGGCCAAGGTTCACTGGAAGGCATTCTATAGGAAGAAGGACGGCCGTGAAGAACTGGTTGATTTTGACGTCATCTATCTCGTCCAAATCATCGACGCAACCCCAAAAATCTTCGCATACATCACGGGCGACGAGCAGAAGGTGTTGAAAGAGAGAGGTCTCATTCCCCAGTAACTATTCGACGGTAGGCCTTGCCACTTGCCACCGCCGTGCTGAGGTTCCCTGGTACCAGCCCTGCTTCTAGGACCGCCTTACAGATTGAGGCAGGCTGAAGGAGAAAAAGAAACTCTTGGATAGAGATAATCTTCGCCGGACTCATCGATAACGGACTTGATCATGCCGATCCGCAAGAGGATCAGAAAGCGCAACATAGATCTTCCGCTTTTCCAGCGAGACACCATATCCCTATTTCTAATGCGCGCGGGTAAGCAAATAGACGATGCTCTGGTACCCCGCAGAGGAATGTGACGGAGCACTGTCTATAGCGTCGAGATATGACCCCGAACACTATGTGCCAATTCTTCGCCTAATGAGATATAAGAAGAAAGGAGGTCATCATGCAACGCCAATCTGTTCTCGTTCTGGCTATGCTTGCTCTCGTTGTGTTGTCGCCCGTGGGCATGACCGTGTCTGGTGTCGCGTATGCTGACGTTAATGATCTGAGACCGGGACAGTGGTCGGGCGGGGGCGGAGTCGGTTTTCTGGGAAACACGCCCGATGGCGCCGCCGAGTTCGCGCTCAAGGGGCATGCCGACTATTTTTTGGCGCAACGTTTCTCAGTAGGCCCGTTAGCCCAGTATGCCGGCGCGGGTAATGACTTTATGTTCGGCTTGTCTGCTCAGGCCAAGTATTGGTGGGACATTCCGAATACTCGCAATCTGGCCAAGCTGGTGCTCCAGGGCGGCATCGGGTTCATCCGCGCAGGCATCAAGGACACCGACAGGCTTGGATTTGCAAACACGTACAGTTCGTTCTTAATTCCTATAGGAGTAGGGATTGACTACACCGTGAGCAAGCAACTGGCCGTCACGGCCGACTTTCTTCTGAACTTCACCTCTCTCGGAGAGAGCTTCCGCGTAGGAGGGCGTGAATTCGACTTCCACACGAATGTCATGCCGGGATTGTATTTCGGGGTGCGGTTCTGAGAGCGGCTGGAACAATAACGCCCGTGGGCTGATCCTACCGTGCCGCAGTATGCGGTCTGTCGATAGGCACGATTTCGACCTCGGCGAAGACCCCGTAGTGGTCGGACGGCCACAGCGCGACGCCGTCGGACAGGCGTCCCGGCCGGTCCAGCACGACCCGGCTGGATCGCACCGAGCCCGTGGACTCCCGGCCGCTCAGAAGAAAGATGAAGTCGACGCGCCGGGAGACCGTTGGCTTCTCGACCTCGATGCGCTGCCACACGGTAGGTCCCGGATCGTCCGGGTTGGCAGAGCGGAAGGCGTCCACAAAGCCGGCCTCGTTTCGCAGCGTGGTGAGCACTTTTGACGTCTCCGGTGTGTTGAAGTCACCCATCAGGATCGAGAGCCCAGTGCCCCGGCTCTCACGCACGATCTCGCCTACGCGTTCCATCTGACATTCGTCGCTGCGCGCTGTGTGCGTCGAGAAGATCTGAAGCGGTCCCCAGGGCGTCGAAAGATCCGCGCGAAGCAGGATGCGTGGGTCAAGGAAGCGCTGACAACGAGGCAGATCGTAGATGTCCGACCCGATGATCGGGAAACGGCTGAGGATGGCCGAGCCCTCCTTGAACCCCATGAGCCCGACGATGAGCTTGTCGAGCGGCGAGAAGCCAAAGAGGCGGTCGGTGGCAGGCGCGAAGACCAGGTGGAAGCCGAGACGGCGGGCGATGCGCTCCGGCACATTGCCGTACCGGCGGCTCTGAGAAGCCTCCTGGATGGCGACGATGTCCGGCTCGAGCGCCGTGAGCTCGCGGATGGCCATCTCGAGCCGTACCTCGAGATGGGAGCCGTCGTCCTTGAAGCCGGAGGCTGGACCGCCGTGCAGGACGTTGTACGTGACGACACGGAGGGGCCGGACGGGGCCTTCGGAAGCGGCTGACGCGGCTCCCGCGCAAAGCGTGAGCAGGAGAACGGCGAGGAGCAACCCGCACGCATCTTTCAATTCCAGGCTAGGCATGGCGTATTCAGGTGAGTCATGATAGGAGTGCCCGCTCTTCCCGCCTGCGATCGAAATCGAGAGGGGCGAAGTAATTGTCCACCCAGAAGTCTGTTGAATCTAGTCATCTCATATGTGGTAC
>JBOHOS010000484.1:0-1697 GCA_050731295.1 Nitrospiraceae bacterium
ACTCTCAACAGAGCCATAATGAACCGATCCTCCTCGTTGAACCCGCTGATCTCCCCGCCGCCCGACTGGCCGGGTATTTTCAGCGATATGATGCCATCAAGCGTCTGAACGAAATTCCCAATGATCACGGGCCGTCCATTCGGCGCGCCGGAGAAGACGAGATCGCCGCCATAGAGGGCCGCCATAGTCCCGGAGAGGTATGGGTTCGACAGAGACGCCAGCTCGCGTTCAAAGATCGTAAGGAGTTTCATTTGACGATGGTCGCTCTCCCAGCGCCTTCGTGTCAGCCGAACACCGACTGGTACAGCGACGGGTGATGGACTAAGCTCGGCGAAGCAGTTAGAGGTGCTGCGCCGGCGACGAATGGTATCTGAAAGAAATGTCACGGGCAATGTGAAGATCATAAACGATCAACGTCTGCGCGACCTGCGCCAAGGTCTTCTCCGTCTCCACAAGACGCTGCTCGAGAGCGAGCGCGTTTCGTTCGAGCGGTTCCGAGGACGAGTGGCCTCGAGCGGGGAATTCCTCCAATTGGTCATCACCGATCCTTGGTTCGCCTGGCTCCATCCCCTCTCCGAATTGTTGGTTCAAATCGATGAGGCGCTGGAGGCAAACGATCCGTTGACGCTGGGCGATGTCCAGGATCTCATAAGTCAGGCGCGAAAGCTGCTGACGCCGTCAGAGGAAGGAGACGGGTTCGAGAAACGCTACTATGAGGCATTGCAGCGCGAACCGGATGTGGTGTTGGCGCATGCGGAGGTAGCGAAGATTTGGCGCCGCCGGTAAGGCTATCCGAGATGCGCTGTATGGAAACGCTGCTCCAGTCGCGCGAGCGGCTAGATGGAGAATCCTGCTGACCTGGCCTCATTCAAGGGAGGTATCTATGGAGCGCAAACGAGCATCGGTTCCTGCAACAGAGATCGAACCCTGGCCGAGTCTGCCTCTGGGCGAGTGGCGCGAGACCTACGCCACGCTGCACATGTGGACGCAGGTGATCGGAAAAATCCGGCTCGCACTGTCGCCAATGGTGTGCCACTGGTGGGAGGTCACTCTGTACGTCACACCTCGTGGGCTGACAACTTCCCCGACCCCGTACGGCACGCGCGTCTTTCAGATCGATTTCGATTTCCTCGACCACAAGCTAGTGATTCAAACCGCGGACGGAGGGACTCGCTCGCTCGCGCTCGAGCCGCGTTCCGTCGCCGACTTTTATCAAGAAACGATGGCGGCCCTGCGATCGCTCGGCATCGAGGTGAACATTTGGACGACACCCGTTGAAGTGGAAGACCGGACTCCCTTCGAGCAGGATCACCATCATGCGGCCTATGATCCCGAATACGCGCAGCGGTGCTGGCGCATTCTGTTGCAAGCGGACCGCGTGATGACGGACTTTCGCTCCCAGTTTAGCGGCAAAGTGAGCCCGGTGCACTTCTTCTGGGGGGCGTTTGACCTGGCGGTCACCAGATTCTCCAACCGCCCGGCGCCCAAGCACCCGGGTGCTCCGAACTTGGCCAAATTTGTGGCGCGCGAAGCGTATTCGCACGAGGTGAGCAGTTGCGGGTTCTGGCCGGGTGGTGGACCCGTGGATAGGGCGGTCTTCTATGCCTACGCTTACCCGGAGCCTGAGGGTTTCAAAAAGTATCCCATCCAGCCAAAAGAGGCCTTCTACAGTGAGGAGATGAGAGAGTTCCTGCTGC
>JBOHOS010000485.1:0-2185 GCA_050731295.1 Nitrospiraceae bacterium
CGCTCTGCGGTCGGATGGCTGCAAAAGGCGGCTAGCCGGAACTCTTGGAGACAGCTTCGTGCTCCTGGGCAGTCCGATCCAGGCAGCGGCAATTGTTGGGCAAGTCAGGCGAGACGTGACTTGGTTAGCGAATAAGTGTAAGCGCATAGCTATTATTGCCCACTCCAAGGTGCAGCAATCGCTCATGACGCGGTTCGCTCATACGCGCCGTACCAACTCGAGCTGCTGGTTACCTTGGGTTCCGGATTAAACAAGCTGGCTGATATTAGATCGATTATGGATTCTGATGAGAGATGGAAGCCATGGCTTTCATCTCTGGGCGTAATGGTCCTAGCCCTAAATATAGCCACTATTCTGAATGAAGATGCATCAAAGATCAGTCAGAAACTTTTGAAATCCTTAACAGTCAAATCACGAGAGGTCGAAAAGACTCTGACAAACACTCATAGAGAAGCGCAAGCCCATACCAGCTAAAGCCGTCCTCCTAACCTTTCACGCCTAGCGCATCCAGTTTTCGACGGTCAAGCCCTCAACACGGGTGAAGTGGCGAACGTTATTGGTCACCAGCACAGCCTCGATGGATAAAGTCACAGCAGCGATGAAGAGATCAGAATCATTTACACCCTTCCCTTCTCGCATTAACGTCGCCTTGATTCTGCCGTTCACCCGACCGCCCCCGTCAGGCCAAGACGCGTCCCTTCCCGTAACCCCGCGCGCCCAACGCATCCACCGCTTCGAGATTCTCGTCAGCCAGCGCAGTGTTGTTTCCTATTCGATAATTCCTGTATACAGTCTCACCATGGGAACCTTGGCAAAGTAGGAGGATCTTGATGTCGCGTGACGGCAATCAGCGGATGGCGGTGCTGGCGCAATCGGAGATTCGGGCCATGACCGCGGCTTGCGCCCGGGTCAAAGGCATCAACATGGCGCAGGGCGTGTGTGATACCCCCGTGCCGTTGCCGGTGATCCGGGCCGCGCAACGCGCGATGGAACAGGGCATCAACACGTACACCCGGTTCGACGGGTTGCCGGAATTGCGGCAGGCGATCGCCCATCGCATGCGCGAGTACAACGGCATTACGGCCGACCCGGAGACGGAGATCACCGTGAGCGCCGGCGCCACCGGCTCGTTCCATTGCGCGTGCCTGGCGCTGCTCAGTCCCGGCGATGAAGTGATCATGTTCGAGCCCTACTACGCCTACCACGTCAGCGCGCTGGTGGCGGTCGAGGCGGCGCCTCGCGTGGTGCGAACGCACGCTCCTGACTGGACCTTCTCGCCCGGCGATGTCGAGCGGGCCATCACGGACCGGACCAAAGCCATTGTCGTCAACACGCCGGGCAATCCCTCCGGCAAGGTGTTCAGCCGAGAGGAGTTGGAGTCTGTCGCGGCGCTGGCTCAACGTCACGACCTCTTCGTGTTCACCGACGAGATCTACGAGTACTTCCTCTTCGACGGCCGAACGCACGTCAGTCTCGCGTCGCTCCCAGAAATGGCGGAGCGGACCATCACGATCTCGGGCTATTCCAAGACCTTTAGCATCACCGGCTGGCGCATCGGCTTCAGTGTCGCGCAGAGCCGTTGGGCGCAGATGATCGGTGCGATGAATGATCTGCTCTATGTGTGCGCCCCGGCGCCGCTCCAGTTAGGCGTCGCTGCCGGCATTCAAGAACTGGAGCCGTCGTTTTACACCGGTCTGGTGCGTGACTATCAAGTGAAACGGGACCGGTTTTGCTCGGCGCTGACGAGGGCCGGCTTGCCGCCGTCGATTCCGCAGGGCGCCTACTATGTGTTGGCGGACGTGTCTCGATTGCCGGGTGCGACGGGCAAGGCACGCGCGCTGCATCTGCTCGATAAGACCGGCGTGGCGGGCGTTCCGGGCGAGGCGTTCTTCGCCGGTCCGGACGGTCATCGGTTCATCCGCTTTTGTTTCGCGAAGACGGATGCCGAGCTGGACGAAGCCTGCCGACGACTGGAGCAGCTTGACCGATAATCATGGATGGGTTTCACGCTCTCATAGAGTCTGGATCACAAAGAGCCGCGGCATACCTGCGCGCCAGAGGTCCCTCAGCGGACACCGGCGACATCCTTGAATCAGTCGGCCGGTTCAGTTTGCCTGGCCTTGTCGGGTTCCTAACCTTCGGGCAGAAAACACGGCGGCCCTCGCCCATCAGTTCTGTGCAAGAC
>JBOHOS010000486.1:0-1764 GCA_050731295.1 Nitrospiraceae bacterium
AGTGAGTCATCTCGTGATGGCATCCATCAGTACATCATTCGCAAAGGAACACATCATGACCTCGTCAATTCCCTCCTCCCGAGAGCAGATACAAGACGCCCATTCGCACCGCCACGCCGTTGGCAACCTGATCGAGAATGACGGACGAAAAACTGTCCGCGACATCGGGCGCAATCTCGACGCCGCGGTTGATCGGGCCCGGATGCATCACCAAGGCCCCTGATTCCGCCAACTTCAGCCGCTCCGCGGTCAACCCGTACAGGCGGGAGTATTCCCGAATCGTCGGAAACAGCGCGCGCCCCTGACGCTCCAGCTGTAAGCGAAGCATCATGATCACGTCTACGCCGCGCAAGGCCTCATCGAGATCATAGTAAACGCGGACTCCCAGCCGGTCCAGAAAAGCCGGCATCATTGTCGGCGGGCCGACCGCCCTCACCTCCGCGCCCAACTTGGTCAAGGCATAAATATTGGAGCGGGCGACGCGGCTATGCGCCACATCTCCGACAATGGCTACACGGAGGCCTTTAAATTCGAGCTTTTTCTCACGCAGGGTGAACAGATCGAGCAGAGCCTGGGTGGGATGTTCGTGCCAGCCGTCCCCGGCGTTAATCACGGAGGACTTCACGCCCCTTGCCAAGGTTTCAGCCGCTCCGGCCGCCGGATGGCGAAGCACGATAATGTCGGCCTGCATCGCTTCAATGTTGCGCGCCGTGTCGAGCAGCGTCTCGCCTTTCACGATACTGCTGGCCGACGGAGAGAAATTGATGACATCCGCGCTGAGCCGTTTGGCCGCCAATTCGAATGACGTGCGCGTGCGCGTGCTCGGCTCAAAAAACAAATTCACGACGGTCTTCCCTCGGAGAGCGGGCACCTTTTTGATCTCTCGTCCCGTGACTTCCTTGAAGGAATCGGCGGTTTCAAGAACCAGTCTGATTTCGTCGGCCGATAATGAGGCGATACCGGTCAAGTCCTTATGCTTGAGGCTCATCCGCGCCTCCCTGTAACCGACGATGGCTCACGGTGCCGTGTCCGCAAGAATGGCCACGCGATCATCTTCACCGTCTTCTTCCAAAAACACCTGGACCACTTCTTCCCGTGACGTGGGAATGTTCTTCCCGATGAACGTGGCTTTGATCGGAAGCTGCCGATGGCCACGATCGACCAGCACCGCGAGCTGGATTTCCGCCGGCCGGCCGAGATCGATCAACCCATCCATCGCGGCTCGAATGGTCCGGCCGGTAAAGAGCACGTCATCGACAAGCACGACCTTCACATCGGAGATGTTGAACGGGATGGAGGTCTTCCGCAGCAAGGGCTGATCTTTGCGTGTCGCCAGGTCGTCCCGGTACAGCGTGATATCGAGATCACCGATGGGCACCTGCGCATGCTCGATATCCTGAATGCGTTTGGCCAAACGGTGCGCCAGGTAGACGCCGCCGGTGCGAATTCCGACTAACGCCAATTTCTCCGTCCCTTTGTTGCGTTCAAGGATTTCGTGGGCGATGCGAGTGAGCGCCCGTGCCACCTCATTGGCGTCCATCACCAGCTTTTCGTACTGTTGTCCTTTTTTCTCACTTGTCATCACGATGCCTGCACGATCAAACACCGCCTGGAGACTTCATAAAGCAGTTGAGAAACAAGCCGGGAAAAGGCACAAAAAAACCTTCCCGTCAGAGAATGACGAGAAGGTCACATGAGAGCGACGCCGAGAGCGCCCGTACAACATACCATCCCCTTGCTCACCTCACCGGATGAGCGTTAAAG
>JBOHOS010000487.1:0-4601 GCA_050731295.1 Nitrospiraceae bacterium
TAACGATTCTTTGTGTCTTCTTCATGAAAAATTCATATTTCCAAGCTAGTGTGTCGCCGCACTCCATTCGCGCCGACCCTTCTGCGAGAAGATCACCTTGAAGGAGACCCGTTGGATCAGCCAATTGGACGCGAGGACATTCCGCATCGCTGATCACCGGCATCAGCATGAATTCGTAGCCTGATTGAGTATGGCATGGTAAAAAACATAAAGGCGCACGAGCAGCCGACCAAGACACTGATTGTCAGCAACAATCAAATGATATGCGCCGGCATTCGGATGATTCTCGATACTCACCCACATATTGTCGTCATCGGCGAAGTATCTCTGGCTCGCAAGGCACTGGAAATAGCCGACCGTGAATGTCCACAGGTGGTCCTGATCGACCTTGATCTGTCCGGTGTTGATGTGGTGCGTCTTATTCGCGACCTTCGGAAGAGCGCTGAACAATCACTCGTGCTGCTTTTGAGCAGCTTGGGAGATGGAGATTTAACGCGGAAGGCGCTTTGTTCGGGGGCGGCAGGAGTTGTCTTAAAGGTCCAGCCCCCGGCCGTTCTGATTGCAGCGATCGAGAGCCTTTGCGCCGTCGAGCCCCAATCCGATCACGGGAAGATCCGCTCCGCTCCATTTCTTCTCGCGTCCCACAGTCACGCGAAGCCTCCCGAACAGGAAATGCAGAGAATCAACGCCTTGACCAGGCGCGAGCGTGACATCATTTCCCTCATCGGCAAGGGACTCAAGAACAGGGGCATTGCAGACCATTTGTGCATTAGCGAGACGACCGTGCGACATCATCTCACCAATATCTTCAGCAAGCTCGAGGTATCCGATCGACAGCAACTGCTCATTTGGGCTCATCGCTACCATCTCGTTGAACTGACGCAATCCTCCGACACTGCGTAGCCTCGCTCTTCCATAAATATTGAGACGCTTGAACGGTAAGCCGCTAGCGGCCCACTCTGCCAGCGTGAACCGCCTACCACTCTAATGGAGGATAAGCACCTTCTAGCGAGGAACGTTACGTGTCGTGAAGAGTGGCGGGTTGAGGCGAGACGGCGGGACTGTATTACGCCGCGTGCTGCTCATGTTCCAGCCATGCCTGGAACATGAGGATGACCCACAGCCGATACTGCCAATCACGGGCGCCGGAGAGATGTTCGGTCCAAAGTTCCCGAATCGGCTTTGGGTCGAAGAACCCCTGGTCGCGCAATTGTTTTTCATCGAGTAGATCTTCAGCCCATTCACGCAAGGGACCACGCAGCCACGCGTGGAGCGGAACCCCGAAACCCATCTTGGGTCTCTCGACCAACGCTTTCGGCACATACCGGTGCAGAAGCTGTCGCAGCAACCACTTCCCCTGATCTTGCCGCACGTTCATCGAGACAGGTAGGCGCCAAGCAAATTCCACGACCCGATGGTCCAGAAACGGCACACGCGCCTCCAAGCTGACTCCCATGCTGGCTCGGTCAACCTTGACCAGAATATCATCCGGCAAGTATGTCATCATGTCCAAATACATCATGCGGTGGGTGAAGTCCGAGAGATCCGCCCATTGCGCATGGTCACTGAGAACGGTCGTGGGTTCCGAAGCCTGAAGAACCAAAGAAGCGGGAGATCTCCAATGGGAAACTAGTCCAAGATAGAATGTTTCCGGGGATTGAACCGTCAGGATCTCGGCTAATTTGTGGATCTTATCCCCGGGATTCCGCTGTCTGATGGCTTTCGGAAGAACGGGGGCAAGGCGCCGAACTAGGCGTTCCCATGACTGCGGAGACATACCTCTCAGGCTCCTTGCGGCCAGAACTCTGAGTTTGAACGGCATCCATTTGATCTTGTTCCAGATGTTTCTGCCCAGAAAATAGCGATTGTACCCGGCAAACAACTCATCGCCTGCATCGCCGGACAGACTCACCGTGACATCCCGGCGAGCCAGCTCGGAGATGAGAAACGTGGGAATTTGTGAGGCATCGGAAAATGGTTCATCATACAGGATCGGTAATCGCGGGATGACCGCCATCGCCTCTTCCGGCCGCACATAGAGTTCGGTGTGTTGCGTCGCCAGATGTTCGGCTACCGCGTTAGCATGGTGCGCCTCGTTATAACCGTCTTCGTAAAAACCTACCGTAAAGGTCTGAACCGGCCTATCACTTTGAGCTTGCATCAGGGCCACGATGGTGGAGGAGTCGATTCCGCCCGATAGGAAGGCGCCCAGCGGCACGTCTGCTTGCATTCGCAGTTTCACCGCGTCTCTCAGCAATGCATCCAAATGCGCCACAGCCTCCCGCTCATCTCCCAAAAACGGCTCGCGTACGCCCTGTTCTGCAGCAGCGCGAGCGGACCAGTAACACGTTGAGACAGGAGACACGCCATCTACCGGATCGATGGTGACGATCGCGCCGGGTTGCACCTTGTGAATATTTCGATAGATCGAGTAGGGAGCGGGAATGTAGTTGTGGCGCAAGTACAGAGTTAAGGCATCGCGATTTACTTCAGATTGAAAACCATTATGGGCTCGCAAAGACTTCAGTTCCGAGCCAAAGAGAAAAATCTTCCCCATCCATCCGTAATACAGCGGCTTCTCCCCTAGACGGTCACGAACCAGGTGGAGCCTCCTTTCTTCTCGGTCCCACAGGGCAAAAGCAAACATACCGTTAAAGCGCTTCACCGCCGAGAGAAGCCCCCATTGTGACATGCACGCCAGCATTACCTCGGTATCCGAATGGCCACGGAACCCATACCCCAGGTCTTCTAATTCACTTCGCAGCGCCTGGAAGTTGTAAATTTCGCCGTTAAAGCTGACCACATACCGTCCGCAAGAGGAACGCATGGGCTGGTGGCCTTCCGGTGAAAGGTCAAGAATCGACAAGCGCCGATGCCCCAACGCGATTCCGATTTCCGCATCAGTCCAAGCGCCGCTATCGTCCGGCCCTCGATGACGAAGCGTGTTCGCCATATTGAGGACGGTGGCGCGAAGCTCATCGTTCCCGAACCGATGAGATCGTTCAATAAACCCAACGATCCCGCACATCCTCCTACCTCCGGCTACATGGGGATAGTCAACCCAGCCGCAAGCTCAGCCAAGCCGATAGTAGTCCCGATACCAATCCACGAACCTTTGAACACCCACTTCAATCGGGGTATCGGGCTTGAATTCCACGTCGCGGATCAAATCATCCACGTCAGCGTGCGTAGCGGGAACATCGCCGGGCTGCATGGGGAGAAAATTCTTCTGAGCTTTCTTTCCCACTGCCTGCTCGATCAGTTCGATGAGATATAAGAGCTCTACCGGTCGGTGATTGCCGATATTGTACACACGATACGGCGCCGAAGACGTGCCTGGGTCGGGCGCCTCTGCGGACCATTTGGGATTGGGTGAAGCCGGCTTTTCCAGTACCCGGAGGACGCCTTCGGCAATATCATCGATATACGTAAAGTCACGCTGCATATTGCCGAAGTTGAAGACATCAATAGGCCGGCCCTCTACGATCGCTTTAGTGAATGTGAACAGGGCCATATCCGGACGCCCCCAAGGACCATACACCGTGAAAAATCGCAGTCCGGTACAGGGAATGTCGTATAAGTGCGCGTAAGCATGCGCCATCAGCTCATTCGACTTTTTTGTCACGGCGTACAGGGATACGGGATGATCGACATTGTCATGCACTGAAAAAGGCAGTTTCTTGTTCCCGCCATAGACGGAGCTCGATGAGGCGAACACCAGGTGCTTGACTCGAGCATTGCGGCAGTTCTCCAAGATGTGAAGAAAACCTATAATGTTGGCATCGAGATACGCATGAGGATTGATCAGGGAATAGCGGACACCTGCTTGCGCTGCCAGATGAACCACGACACGATAGGCATTGTCAACAAACAACGAAGAGAGAGCACCGCGGTCGGCGATATCCGCTTTGACGAACGTAAACTGCTTAAAAGGAGAGAGCCGAGCCAACCGATCGGACTTCAATTTAACGTCGTAATAGCTGTTCATGTTGTCGAGGCCCACTACCTGCTCTCCCCGCTCGAGCAACCGCAGCGCCACATGATACCCAACGAATCCAGCCACACCAGTCACTAAAATCACGAATCTGCCCTCCCTCCCTAAAATGGAGCGATTCCAGCCGCTTACTTCTTCAGTGCAGGCCGATGAATGACACTTATGCTCTCATACAGTACCATAAACTAAGAAAACTAACCCTCTTGGCCGCAGGGACTAAGCAGCTTCCATGGCTGACTCTGCGTGTATGAGATCCTAGCCATATAGATCGTACATTCACCAGAAGCAGGGTCAATGGTCTGCTTGCGAGCAAAGAGCATCAGTCATTCGTTCGAGGAAGATGTCCCGGTCGGTTGTGACAGGCAATAATCAATCACTAATGAGCCGGTATGTATGTACAGCCTTTTCAGGTCATGGTGACTCTGTCGAAGAACCGTGTAGCGTGAAAGACTGTGTTGGGCATTCACAATAAATCATTCGAGCACGCACGTTGATACAGCTTCGTCTCTTCCCTTCCACATTATTGAAGAATGGAAATTTTTCATAAGCGAATCCTTGCTCCCCGCCATCGAGCGTTGCAGCTGATTAAAACAATTATGCTTCATTG
>JBOHOS010000488.1:0-4735 GCA_050731295.1 Nitrospiraceae bacterium
CGCGTCAGTTGAGAAACAAAGAATTTGAGCGTTTAACGACCGATCGACTTAAAACCGTGCTTGCCTCGCTTGTTTCCAAAGGCGTAGATGTTGAAGTTAATCGGGCATTGCTACAGTCGTTACGCTAAGAAGATGACATCAATTCAGAGATCTCGCGACCGGCACCGTCTGCCCGAGCAACCGCTCAATCGCCCGAAGTTGATTTCGTTCTTCGGGCGTGACAAAGGTCGAGGCGCAGCCTTTGGCGTGCGCCCTGGCCGTGCGGCCGATCCGGTGCACGTAATCTTCAGGGCAGTGGGGCATATCGTAGTTGATGACGTGGGCGATGCCGTTCACGTGAATCCCTCGCGCCATGATATCGGTGGCGATGAGGACGCGATATTTGCCGCGCTTGAACCCTTCGAGAGCCTCCCGCCGCTGGCCCATAGTGCGGTTGCTGTGCAGCACGGCCGTCGGCACACCCTCATCCGCCAGCATCTGCCCGACGCGATCGGCTCGGGATTTCGTGCGGGTAATGACGAGCGCGGTGCCGGGCTCTCGTTTGACCAGCCGGCAGAGCAAGGGGTTTTTCTGCTCTCGCGTTGCATGAAAGATCTTCTGCTCGGCGGCGGCCGGCGTCGTCCCCGTCGATGTCACCTGGACCCGAACCGGATGCCGCAGGTGCGTTCTGGCCAGCGCGTGAATGTCCTCCGGCATGGTGGCCGAGAACAGCAGGGTTTGCCGATCCTCGGGGAGCGCGTCCAGAATCTGATTGATTTGCGGCGCAAACCCCATGTCCAGCAGGCGGTCCGCTTCATCGAGCACGAAGATCTTGATCGCCAGCAGATTGATGGTACCCCGCCACATGTGATCGAGCACGCGTCCGGGCGTGCCGACAATAATCTCGGGGTTTTGCCGAAGCCCTCGCTCTTGCTGTTGCATGTTCGCCCCGCCGACGATCAGCGTGGCGCCGATGCCACGCCGCCGGCCAAGCTGGTCGACAACCTTCTCAACCTGCATGGCGAGCTCTCGTGTCGGCACCAAGATCAACGCGCGGGTCCCGCTCCCGCCGGCCAGTCGTTCAATGATCGGGATGACGAACGCGGCGGTCTTGCCGGTCCCGGTCTGCGCGCACCCGATCACGTCCTGACCGGCGAGCCCATGGGGAATCGCCATGTGCTGGATGGGAGTGGGCTGGGAATAACCGGCGTGAGTAATCTGAGCGAGCATGTCTGCGGACAAACCTAACCCTTCAAACGAGGATACGGCTGTGGTCATCTATAACCTCTAATTGCGGGGAGGAACTGAGTTGTACGTCAGAGTCAGGGAAAGTCCTGCAGGGAGGAAGTATTCGCAGCACTCCAGTCAGGTCTGGTCTCTCGCCTCAGTCTCACCTCGGTGACGGTCCATTTGGTGTCGTTTCTCGCCCCGGACCAGAAAGGCAATACCATGAACGTACTGTACGCGCCTACAGAAGTCAAGGAGACCTAGTGAAATTTGCGTGGCGGAGGGGGGTGAGGATGGGGCCCGGCCTTCATCTGGGACGCTTGATCCGCCTGGATGAGCCCCAGGATCTTTGTGAGGAAGAGCTGATGATAGACGGCCGTCCGGTCGGCAAAGGATGTGTCATCGTCCGAATTGTTCGAGAATGTCGGCCCAGGATTGACCTGTCAGCGTCAGATGGAAAATCGCCGACAGATTATCCGGTGGCCTGGCGGAATGAGCAACGTCGGCCGTGGTGCTGTATCCGGTCTCTAGCCTCAGCGTAGTCGCGGACCAGCCTATACGGGGGGCATGCCAGCTCAATTGGCTCTTGGCATTGAAAGTCCGCAGGTCGACACTCCACCAATTATCCTGAGTTCGGCTGTAAGAGCTCCACACGCTCACATCGAAATCTTTCGGCGCCCGGTAGGCCATGGCGAACTCCGCGGATGGCGTTTCCGTCCGTTGACTTGACCAGGAGTCTCGATTGTCGGTGAGGCTCAGGGTTGAACTGAAGGTGACGGAGGCAAGAGGGGAATACGAGCTGGAGACCAGGTGCTGTAACCGCAGGCTGGAGCCTCCAGGGCGAAGCAGGTCCTCCGTGGCCGCGTAGACAGATCCTGCATGGAACTTCACGCGGAGCAGTTCGTAATGTAGGGACGTTTCCACGGCATCGGTTTGATTTCGCGCGGGACTGAAGCCAACGGGATTGAATGAACTGCTCGACAGCCCTTGTGTGTATGCGACAGTCAGCGCCGGCCATGCCGGCAGCGTGAGGTCCAGGGCGAGACGTTTCTGCAGCGCGGTGAGGCGCGGACGCGATGCATGATGCGCGACATTGTTCGACTGTTGCTGAACGGAGGTCCTCACAGCGAGGGTATTCGAACTCCAGGCGACCCACGCTTCCCGGGCTTCTTGATCGCCGTCGGCGAGGGCTGCTTCGCCCGCTGATCGATACGTCACTCCATATCGCATGTGGCCTTCGATGCCGGTCAGCCCCAGGCGCACCGATTGATGGCGAGCGTCACGGGCCTGATCAACCGATGACCCGTCCGGTGCGGCATAGGACAGGGCACCGTCGCTGCGAAGGCGCCCGTTGAGGAGCGAACTCGTCGCGGCAAGATTCAGGGCATGCTGCCGTTGCGCTTCTCTCAGGAGATCGCGTGGACGTGAGGTGGGCCACGCCACGGGCGTATACGAAGGCGTAAGATGCACGAGTTCCTGGACGCGTGCGAGCAGCGGTGACGGTACCGCAGGTCCCCTGAAAGCGAGCGAGCCGTCCGAGTGGGCGAACGCCGGAGCCGTCCCCGCCGCGGACAGGAGGATGAAGAAGAGAAGGTCTTTGTGCCGAAGACCTCTCATACGTCGTTTCCCTCTGCGTGATTTTACGTGTCACGACTATAGAATAGGCGAACTGAGAAATAAATCCGTAGATCACCCTAAGAGTGAGGGACGTTCGGGTTCACCTCTCGAAAACGGCAAGACTTGAGCAGGGTCCGGCATTGAAAATCCGATTCAATTCTGGCAAAGAGGGTGCGCCTTCATGGTATTCTGTAAGCCCTCTGCCGAGGTGCGTGACCAAGGCGGTGCTGAAACCAGGGAAACCATTGTGCGTTGAATAAAGAGGGTAAAATGAGACAGAGACGGCTGGTACGCATTATCCTCGCAGGTGTCTTGTCCGGTGCATTCTTAGTCGCGGGCAGTCCCGCCAAGGCGGAATCAACCCTTGGCCCTGCCGACGTAAAAGATTCAAGCGATGCGTCGGTAAAACGGGCAGCCAACGATTCGGCTGCGAACCGGAAGGCCGAAAAGGATACCTTGATCGTGACGCCGGAGTACTACATTGGACCGGAAGACGTCTTGGAAATTAGTGTGTGGCGGAATGCCGATCTCTCCAAGCAGGTCACCGTCCGGCCGGACGGGCGGATTTCTCTTCCCTTACTGGGCGATATTGAAGCCAACGGAATGACCCCCTTGGAGCTGACGGCCGCAATTGCCAATCGTCTCAAGCAGTTCAAGGAAACGCCTACGGTGTCTATTATTGTGCAGCAGGTCAACAGTTATGCCTTCTATGTCCTTGGAGAAGTGGGAGGGCCTGGGCGATATCCTTTAAAGAGCAAGACGACGCTCCTTCAAGCCATCACGATGGCCGGCGGATTCACGCCGACGGCAGCAAGGACTCGGATTGTCGTGTTTCGCATGCGAGACGGAAAGGAAGAAAAGGTCAAGGCCAGCTATCATGACATTGTGATGAAAGATGCGCGCAATCAGAATGTGCTGTTAAAGCCGGGCGATACCATCGTGATTCCATCGGAGACCATGGTGTTTACCGACTGATCAGTCGGCCGGAAGCTGCGGAATGCCTTCTCGTTGTGCTCATGGGCCGGAGCGGTCTGATTGGGACGAGGGGAACAGGGATTCCAGGTTCTCAAGCGTCGCCACGTTGAGACAGGGGATGACGAGATGCGCATGCCCGAGATGGGCGGCCGGGTAGGTCGTGGAGATGGCTGCGACCTTCATTCCGGCGGCTAGACCCGCCTGTATGCCTGCCAGCGAGTCCTCGATGATCACGCAGTACTCCGATCGCACCTCCGATTCAAGCAATGGCGCCGTTTGGTTCAAGAGCGCCAGCGTCAAGCGGTAAATCTCCGGGTCCGGTTTTCCGACAGAGATGTCTTCAGCCGCCACGGTCACCTGAAAATCCTTTTCGATCGGGGTGCCTGCCAGGGCGAACCGGATCTGCTCGCGTGTGCCACTGGAGGCGATGGCCAATCGGTAACGCGCGCCTGCCCGCTTGACGAAGTCCACTGCCCTGGAAAGAGCGGCGGTGTGTCCCTTACAGACCGCTCTTCCAACAGCGCGGCTTTTCGCTCGATGATCCGCTGCTCCCGTTTCTCGTCCCTTCCACCTGCACGTGAAGTCATGAGCGCGGACACGCAATTGCGCTCGTCCATTCCCAGATACTGTCCGTAATACTCTTCTTTCGTCAGGGCAAAACCGTGCTCGCGGAGAGCCTGCTGGAAGGCGACGAAGTGCGTCGCTTCATCATCGGCGAGGACGCCGTTGAAATCGAAAATGATCGCACGAAGGATGGTCGAGGGCACGGCGGTTCTTCATGGCAGGCACTGTACCAGTGAATTTTCATCGAACAGGCGATTGGCTTCTTGCCCGGTCTGAGCCCCTCCTGTATTCTACGGCTCCACGCGGCTGTCAGATGAGCAAGCAACCATGGCGAGCATCCATGTCCTCAGCGATCTTCTCGTTATCTTCACGG
>JBOHOS010000489.1:0-4274 GCA_050731295.1 Nitrospiraceae bacterium
GCGATCCGTCTGTGGTATGTCCGCGAGCTGGTGCAGAAAGCCTGCCGCGAAGAACTGGGCATCGAGGGAAACTTCGCCGCCATCTCGGACTACATGCAGAACCATCCACACGCCTACTTTTTGCGGAAGGAATGGGTCGCCGGACGCCTGCCGGCGTCCTATGCTGAGCACTATACCGGGCACGTGGAGCGCCTCTCACGGGATCGAAGCAACGGATGGAAGGCGTTAACCGATCGCTTGCAAAGCGACACAGGGCCACAGCGGGACCGATCGCTGCGGCTTGCGGCAGCCCGCCGCTTGCTCACGCTGGCCCATGCGTTGGAAATCGTCCCGACTGTGTTTCTTGATGGCTCTCCAAACGATCTTGCCACGCTGACCAAATGGATGGACGACTTCCCCGAAGCGAAGCATGGTCCCGTCTGGCTAAAGGCGTTTGAAGCCGGATACCACGAGCACCTGTTCGGCAGGCTCATGCGGACGGCGTCAACGGCCACGAGAGGACCTCAAGAAGGCCCCGCTCCTGTGAGACCGCAGTCGCAACCGGTCTTCTGTATCGATGTGCGGTCGGAGCCATTTCGACGTCACCTGGAATCAACCGGCGCGAATGAGACCTACGGCTTCGCCGGATTTTTCGCCGCCTTTATTCGGTATCGCGCATGGGGCAAGGACCATTACACGGAACAATTTCCCGTACTCATGCGGGCTCGCAATGAGGTGCGCGAGATTTCTCGCAGCTATCTCGAACACGTGATCACCAAGCATGAATCGAGAGCCAAGCTGATCCACGCTGGGCATACGCTGCTGCACGATTTGAAGGAGAATGTGATCACGCCCTACGTCATGGTGGAATCGCTGGGATGGTTCTACGGCCTGCCCCTCATCGGCAAAACCATGTTGCCGGCCCTCTATCGGCGCTTCACTGCGTGGATACAACGTCTCCTGATCCCTTCAATCGCCACCAGCCTCACGGTCGATAAACTATCACCCGACGATATCCAAGAGATGTTGGTGTCGGAACAGCGCGCCGTCATTTGGAAAGCCTTGCGCGACCGGCTCGGTGTCCGCGGTTCCCGGATCTCTCCTGAATTCGTGGAGACTCTGCGCCTCCAGGCTTTGAATGGAGAAGGTGTCATGGAGAACTCGTTGATAGCGGCTGCTCAGGAACTCACTCTCTCGAAAGACGAAGTCGCGGCGTTTGTGAAGACCTTACGGGGACAGTACCGGATCAATCAGCGATCGGCCTCATCGCAAAAGGAACGGATCACGCGCACGGGATTCACGCTGGATGAGCAGGTCGTCACGGTGGAGACGGCGCTCCGCATGATGGGGCTGACTCGAAACTTCGCGCGGATCGTCCTGTTCTGTGCGCACGGCAGTACGTCCGAGAATAATCCCTTCGAATCTGCGCTGGATTGCGGCGCGTGTGGGGGCAACGAAGGGAAACCCAACGCCCGCGTGCTCGCCATGATGGCGAACAATCCCAAGGTGCGAGAGCGGCTGGCGAAGGACGGCATCGAGATTCCTTCCGACACCCATTTTCTCGCCGGCCAGGTCGACACGACCACGGATGACGTGTACCTCTTCGACCTCGAAGACGTGCCGCCAACCCATCGAAAGGATGTGGCTCGGCTGCTTGAGGATCTTCGTGAGGCCGCTCAGCTCACGTGTCAGGAACGGTATGCACGATTCCCCGAGATCAAAGCCACGTTGTCGTTCACGCAAGCCCGTGCATATGCGCGAGCGCGTAGCGTGGACTGGAGCCAGGTGCGGCCCGAATGGGGGTTAGCCGGCAATACCTCATTTATTATCGGCCGGCGCGAATTAACAAAGGGCCTCAATCTCGCCGGGCGCGTCTTTCTGCATTCCTATGATTACCGGGAAGACCCGACCAACCGGTTGCTCGAGGTGATCATGACCGGGCCGCAAGTCGTGGCTCAATGGATCAACATGGAACATTATTTCTCTGTCGTCGATAATGAGGTGTATGGGGGCGGCAGCAAGGTGTATCACAACGTCGTCGGACGAGTCGGGATCATGTCGGGTCCCTGGAGCGATCTGCGACTGGGATTGGCCCGGCAGACCATGATGAACGGCGAGATACCCTATCACGAGCCCATGCGACTGTTGACCATCATCGAAGCGTCGCGCGCGAACATCGAGAAACTCATCGGTCGGCATGAAGTGTTGCAGCATCTCTATCATAACGAGTGGGTGCATCTGGTCGCGCTTGACCCGGAAGATGGGGGCTTGTACCGGTATCGATCGACGGGAGCGTGGAGCCGTGTCGCCGCTGCGCAGACACTCGCATCAATTTAGAACGAAGGGAAAGGAGCTAGTCCAATGAGCGGGCTCACGTTGCATCCCATGAAGGAAATTCGGGTAATTGTGGCAGGTGAACACAGGGCATTTGTGACGGACTTGTTCGATAAAGTGAATGCGACCGGCTACACGATTATCGGCAACGTCTCAGGCAAAGGGCACCACGGCGTTCGTGAGGCCCACTTTATGTTCACCGAGCAGGAAAGTCTCGTGATGATTATGACCGTGGTGCCCGAGGAGAAAGTCGAGCCGATCTTGGCCGGACTGCGGCCGCTGTTCAACAGGCACTCCGGGGTAATGTTCGTGGCTGATGTGACGGTCAGCCGACGGGAATACTTCGGGAAGCCCCTGACCGGATCCTGACCGCGCGCTCACCGGCCCTCAATCCCTAGCAGGATGTTGAAAAAGGCCCCCAGCTTTGTGTCTCCTATGTCCAGCTTCGCCGGATAGTCGCATTATTATTTTTAGGCTCAACGTACCGCAAAGGGGACGCCTCGCCTCATCGCTCGCTGCGGCCGCGCTGGATGGCCTTTTTGAACATCCTGCGGTTGTTTTCGGATGGCATCCATGATCGGTTGCCGTTATGGCTTTCCAGGCTGCTCAAAGCGTTTTTCAACAGCCTGCTAACCGTGAAGTGAGCAGATTCATGATCGCTCCTCACGCCGATCGGTCTTGTCTTTGGCAGACCTGTTTCTCCAGAATGGACCCCTCGTTCAGCCCGCGAAGGTCGCCCGGAAAACGGCGCGGGCGCATCACACTCCCATCTACGTCGCCAAGAAACCGTAGCGCTTGCGATCCGGCCCTATGCTCTTCCTAGCCTCTTGCCTCTTGCCTCTTGCCTCTTGCCTCTTGCCTTTCGCCTTCCCCTGACGGCATACGCCATCAGCCCTTGGCTCTATCTCCCAACTTCAGCAGCCATGTGCCATCAGTTATTACCTCTTCTCCCCTATGCGAAGTCTCTGGCAAGAATCGGAAGTTGCATGCCGTTGAGCGGCTTTACCTTTTCATGATAACGTAAAGGCACATGGAGGGTGCATATGGCTGTTCAGAAGCTCAGCAGCAAAAATCAGATCGTCATTCCGAAGGAAGCCCGGCTGGCGATGGGCGTTAAGGGCGGCGATGAGTTGCTCGTCGTCGTGAAGGACGACCTGACGCTTGTGATGCCTAAGCCCAAGCGGTATGTCCGCACGCTGCGGGGGCTTGCCAAGGGCACGTATCCGTCAGGCTACCTGAAGCGAGAGCGCCGCTCGTGGTAGAGGCCTCCGCGCCAGGTCTTCCCGCCGAACGTGAACGCATCGACCTCGACACCAACCTTTTCATCTATTTTCTCGAAGACCATCCCCGGTACGGATCATGGTGCGCGTCCTTGTTCGACCTGATCGAACAAGGTCATAATCCGGCGGTGACATCGACCGTCACGCTTCTGGAATTGCTGGTCCAGCCCTATCGCGATCAGAAAGAGGAATTGGCACAGAAGATCTTTGCCCTCGCTAGCTCATATCCGAAGATCGAATGGGTGCCGGTGAGCATGAATCTGGCAGATCGAGCAGCCGAGTTGCGTGCTCGCTATCGCCTCAGCATGCCCGATGCCATACAATTGGCCACAGCCATCGGCCACAAGGCCACCCGCTTTTATGGGAACGATCGGAGCCTGCGGCGGGTGAAAGAGATTGAATGTGTAATTGTGGATGATGTGACATGACCACCACAATGAAAGTGAAGATCACGCCCTCAACCGTGCCGCGTGAGCCAGTCCGTGCAATGTGTGAACGCAAGACCTGACCCTGAACTTTGCTTCGTTATGTCTGTCAAGCTGGCGTAATATACCAATCCATGACCTGGTGTACTCAATGAGTGCGCTATCTGCCGCGTGGGGTGCGTATTTATAGAGGAGTTTGTCAGTTTTTTGTTCTGCCAGTGCGATTAGTTCGAGTTTACTTTCCCCAGTTATGAGT
>JBOHOS010000490.1:0-1533 GCA_050731295.1 Nitrospiraceae bacterium
GAGTTCGAAGATAGACGGCATCTTGGTTGCCGATCAGGGGGAATTCCGGCCGGTACCCGCGTTCGATGAGAAGGTCCCTTGCTTTCAGCGCATCACGCTTGTGCACGAAGATATCGAGATCACGAAATTGTCGGAGCGCAAGATTGCCGTAGACCGAAACCGCCAGGACCGGCCCTTTATATGGAACGGCGGCAATCCCCTGGCGCTCGAACATTTGCATCAACGTCAGTAACTCTGCGGTCAGGAGCAGATTATTCTGTAGATTCTCCTTAAATGCCTCACCCAGTTGGTCCAAGACGGCCTTCGGAACCATATCTGCACAAGTCCCGCTGAGATGCCGATAGAGAAGCGGCGTCATGCCATGCTGTCGGGCAAGGCGAAGCAGATATAGCCAGTCAACCGATTGCCGGAATAAGGTTCTAAGCCGGCTCGCTGTATCCGAGCCCAGGCTGATTCGGGCGCAACACACCGCGATCTCATGTTCGACGCGGCTCCACATCGCACTCTGTGCCATGAGGTTAGACAAGATCTTTTTCCACGATCTTTGCCAGTTCAGGGATGGATGAAAGCGAGTGAAGGTTGTTTAAGCGGCGAACAGGCACCGTGCGCGCAAGATTCGCGCAGCGGAGAAAGTGCTCCGGGGCGTTTGTCGGCTGTAACAGTCGAACACCGTACGAGTGCCGAACCAGTTCCACTAGCGCATCGCTTTTGTCGAGCGGCTCAATGCTATGGTTGGCTCCTTTTCCGAGCACGTAGATATGCGCCAGCGGCAGTGGCGATTGTGAAAATTGCAGCGGGACACGGCATGCTCGTTTCTCCAACTCGGGATGGACTCGCGGCAATGAACCAGAGTCCAGGCCGATGGTATCAATGGAGTCCGGCCAGAGCTTCAACTGTGGAAATCCCGGCGGGACGGTAGGCCCGTTCGTGCTGTCGAGTTGTACGGCCACCACATCATCGGCGATGATCTTTCGGCCGCGCGCATACAGGGACGCGGCCATCGTGGACTTCCCCCATCCCGATCCGCCTAAAAAAGCGATGGCTTCGCCATTTGCTTCCACCGCGCTGGCGTGCAATATCAAGTAACCACGCTGATGCAGCAGCACGGCGAGCGCCGGACCCAAGATGAACAGGCGAAGGACCGCCTCCTCGACATCCGCGGCCGGATCCACAATGATCGTCTCCCCATTCTGTATGAGAAAGGTTCCTATGCTTCTCCAGAACAGGTAGGCCGTGCTTGCGGATGCTTGAAAGTACCGTTCGTCGGCGGCAAATGTCGGAGATAGGCCATCTACTTTTCCGAAGCAGATGGAAACATTGGCCGCCGCCTCACTACGCACCAGTTCAGGCAGAGGCAGGGTTGAAGAAATACTGAGACCATAGGCCGTGTAGCGGTTCACGTGGAACACCTTTAAAGAAGCACGGAACCGGCTAATCCGTCCTTACTACCGGCGCCCATTCCTTTGGTAATCTTCTCCAACGTGCCATGGATCGTCAGTTGGGGAGTGGTATAGGGTTTCTTGGGACGGTTAA
>JBOHOS010000491.1:0-11060 GCA_050731295.1 Nitrospiraceae bacterium
GATCAGGACGACGCGGTTGTATCGCTCCTTCTCCTTGAAGGAAAGAATATCCGTCATCGATTTCAGTGTCGAATAGATACCACGGACAATCGGCACGCGATGCAACAGCTCTTCCCACAGTTTGACGATCTGCCCGCCGATGAAGTTCGCTGCCAGCAACCCTGTCGTGAAGATCAAGAGGACCAGCGTCACAATGCCAAGGCCGGGCACGTAATATCCGGGAGGAACCACTTGGGACAGCATGTTGCCGAGAATGCTGTCCACCGTCAGAAAAAGTGTTTTGAGGATGAGAACTGTCCCCCAGATCGGAGTGATGACCAGCAACCCCGTCAGGAAGTATCGTTTTAGCGAGGCTCGGAATGATTTGAAGGGGTTATTCATGGGGTATTCTAGTAGCGTCTTAATGATACAAGCTTTGCCCTGATGCCGCAAGCCGTTTGTTGCCATTTTCAATGACTTGGAATAGGATGCGGCGGAATCGCGATCAGGAATTTATGCCGTCAATCAGACCTCAAAACAGGCCTGCAGCCCGACAGCGTCGAGGGGTGTTCATCACCTTCGAAGGGATTGAAGGCAGCGGGAAAACCACCCAACTTGCCAGGTTAGCCAAGCTCCTGCGCGAGCTAGGATATCGGGTCATGGAAACCAGGGAACCAGGCGGAACCCCGATTGCCGAACGCATTCGCGAACTCCTGTTGGGGATGTCGCTTGCCTCAGGTCGTCATGAGTCCGCTCCTGCCACCGAACCCTTGACTGCTGAATGCGAGGCGGCGCTCATTTTTGCAGCCCGGAGCCAGCACGTCGCAGCCGTTATCGAGCCTGCCCTGACTGAAGGGGCCATGGTCTTATGCGATCGGTTCTCAGATTCCACCCTGGCCTATCAAGGTTATGCGCGTGGATTACCTCTGCGGACCCTTCACGCAATGAACCGTTTCGCGACATGCGGACTCACCCCCGATCTCACCTTGCTGTTTGATCTGCCGGTGGCCGTGGGATTGAAACGACGCCGCCAGCAAGGCACGCAACAAAACCGGCTGGATCGGGAATCCGCACGCTTTCACGAACGCGTGCGCAAAGGGTTTCTGGATCTGCACACCCGCCATGCTCGACGGATTCGATTAGTGGATGCGCGAGCCGATCCGGACGCCGTGGCCGACAAAGCGGCCATGATCGTACAAAAGTATCTGACAAGACATACAATGCACCCATGATCATCAAACACTCTTTTTGTGTTTCGCTGCAACGACAAGACCCTGGCAGGCTGCTCAAAAAGTCCACATTGCACCCGCCCGCCCCAGGCGTCGTCTCACCCGACCCGCCCCGAGCTGGCCAAGACCAGCTCTTTGCCCGTGGACGCATCACTTCCCGTGCAAGGCCGCAGGGAGCGCGGACCCCGAGGCGTCCTCTTGTACGTTGAGGCTCTAGATAGACCTTGCGACTATCCGGCGGAGCCGGACATAGGAGATGAACGCCGCTGGAGGCTTTTTTCGAGCAGCCCTGATTATGCCGTTTGCTGATCTCATCGGCCACGAAAGTCCCAAAGCCCGGCTCAAGGCTTCGATTCTTCACGGCCGTGTTGCGCACGCCTATTTGTTCTTCGGCGAGGACCGCATCGGCAAACGGTTGGCAGCCATGCGGTTTGTGCAGGCGCTTAATTGTGAGACGGCTCCGGGCGCGCATGGCCCGGATGCCTGCGGCGCTTGCCGGTCCTGCTGTCAGATCGAAGCCCATACGCATCCGGATTTCCTAATGATCGAACCGGACCGCGAGCAGGCCAATCCTCAAATTAAAATCGAGCAGATTCGCGAGATTGAACAACAGGTCATCTATCGCCCCCTGATCGGTCGATACAAGAGTGTGCTCCTCGATGACGCAGATCGAATGACGTTAAGCGCGGCCAATGCGCTGCTGAAAACGCTTGAGGAACCGCCGGCGCACAGTCTGTTCGTACTCATTACCGGCAGACCGTCCGCCCTGCCGGCGACGATCCGGTCGCGATGCCAGGGCATCCGGTTCATCCCGCCCGCGCATACGCAGGTCGAGGCTGCGCTGATTCTCAAGCGGGAGATCCCGCCGGCGGACGCGCGCCTGCTGACGATCATGACGCAGGCGCGCATCGGCCAGGCGCTCACCGGAGACGTGAAGACGATCCGCGCCACCCAGGATGAGTTCCGCGCCGCGCTGTCGCCGGCATCGCTTCAATCCGTCGCCGGATTATTGGCGACAGCCGACGCGCTCCACAAAGCCGATCGCATACCGGAGGCGCTGGAATGGATCACGTTGTGGTTGCGCGACCTGCTCTTGCTGCGGGTCGGCGCCGATTCCGATCTCGTATTGAACCTCGATCGCGTGCGTGAGCTCAAGGAGATCGCCCAAGGGGTCCAGATCGATGCTCTGTTGGACCTGCTGGCCGAGATCGAAGCCATCGAACGAGCGTCCAATCGCAACATCAATCTTCAGATCGCGCTGGAGAATATTCTGTTGTGCCTGCGGGATCTCGTCAGGGCATGCGGCGAGGGAGGGGCAGCTCCTCGGTAACGGCTCTTCACCGGCGCTGCGGTCGGCTTCTTCCGCTGGCTTTCTCCGCTGGCCGCCTGGTATCTTGACGAAGATGCGACAGACCTTCTACATCACGACGCCAATCTATTACGTCAATGATGTTCCGCACATCGGGCATGCGTACACCACGGTGGCCGCCGATGTCCTCGCGCGTTTCATGCGGCTGACCGGCCACGACGTGTTTTTTCTGACCGGTCTCGACGAGCACGGCCAGAAAGTCCAGCAGGCTGCGCAAAGGGCCGGCATCGATCCGCAACTATATTGCGACCGCCTCGCGCCTCAATTCCAAGACCTTTGGAAACGGCTGAACGTTTCGAACGACGACTTTGTTCGGACGACACAGCCACGTCACACAACCATCGTTCAGAACATTTTGCAGGACCTGTACGATAAAGGCGAGATCTATCAAGCGGCGTATACGGGCTGGTACTGTTCGTTCGATGAACGCTTCTGGACAGAAAAAGATGTGGTGGAGGGATTGTGCCCGGACTGCAAGCGCCCAGTCGAGCAGCTCAGCGAAAAGAATTACTTTTTCCGGATGGGGAAGTACCAAGACTGGCTGAAATCCTACATCGAGGAGCATCCGGACTTCATCCGGCCCCGGTCACGCCGGAACGAAGTGCTCGGTTTTCTTCAGCAGCCGTTGGAAGATCTGTCGATTTCACGCCCCAAATCACGACTATCGTGGGGAATCGAACTGCCCTTCGATTCACAGTATGTCACCTACGTCTGGTTTGACGCCCTGGTCAACTATATTTCAATCCCCGGCTATACATCCGACCAGCGCCGATTCGATCACTGGTGGCCGGCCGACTATCATCTTATCGGCAAGGACATTCTCACCACTCATTCTGTCTATTGGAGCACCATGCTGAAGGCGATGGGGTTGGAGCCGCCGCGCACCATCTTCGCGCACGGCTGGTGGACGGTGAACGGCGAAAAAATGTCGAAGAGCCGGGGGAACGTCGTCGATCCCCATGCGATGATCGACCGGTTCGGCGCTGACGCCTTCCGTTATTTTCTTCTCCGCGAAGTGCCGTTTGGGCACGACGGTGATTTTTCAACGGGAGCGATGATCGGCCGAATCAACAGCGACCTGGCGAACGGATTGGGCAATCTTCTCAATCGAACCTTGGTCCTGATCGAGCGATTCGCAAAGGGAATGGTACCGGCGCCGGTTGCCGCCTCAGACACGGAGTTGGAACAACGCCTGCGGCAGGTTGCCGAGCCGCTTCCTCGCAAGGTCGTGGAAACTTGCGTCACTGACGTCGAGTTCAACCGCGCGTTGGAACTGGTGTGGGAACTCGTTCAGGCCGGCAATCAGTACATCGATAAGAGCGCGCCTTGGACGCTGGCCAAGAAGCCCGAGGATAAGCCGAGGCTGGACACCGTTCTGTACCATGCCGCCGAAACCCTGCGATTCCTCTGCCTCGTTCTCTATCCGTTCATGCCGCAAACGGCCGAAGAGATGAAGCGCCAGCTTGGGCTCATGGTGAATTTCTCAAAACCGCTGCTGTCCGGCGACATCGCGTGGGGTGGACTGCTGCCCGGGACCAACCTCGCGAAAGGCAGCCCGCTCTTTCCCAGAATCGACTTGACCATCACACAAGGAGAAACACGCGTGACCGAACCCACGTCCACCCAGCCGCAGGCGTCGCCATCTCAATCCTCAGCCAGCGCGCCGCCGTCAGCCAGCTCGACGACCGTGAACGAAATACCGCAAATTACCATCGAAGAGTTTCAAAAAATCCAACTCAAAGTCGCCACGGTGTTGGCCGCCGAACGGGTGCCGCGATCGGACAAATTGCTCAAGCTTCGGGTCGATCTGGGGAACGAGCAGCGCCAGATTGTCGCCGGTATCGGAAAAAAGTATGAGCCGGAGCCGCTCGTGGGAAAGACAATCGTGATCGTCGCCAATCTCAAGCCGGCCAAGCTGATGGGGATCGAATCGCAAGGCATGGTGCTGGCGGCCGGGGATAAAGAGGTGCATGGATTGGTGACGTTGATGGATGATGCAGAGCCGGGAACGAAGGTGAAATAGTAGGGATGAGGGGGTGGACGGCTGGCTCAGTGCTCGCTCGATGCGCGCAGTTAGAGCCAGCCCGCCCACCCCCTCAAAAGAAGGAGAGAAAGAAGGAGAGTAGGAAGTAAGATAAGAAAGAGGAACATCTCATTAAGGAGAAGCGGTGTGTTCAACCTACACCTATTTCGCCGGGTAGCCTTTATCGGCATGCTCTGGGGTGGGCTGATCGGCCCGGCCCATACGGCTGACCCGCCGAACCTGGTGTCTCAACCAGGTGCTCCCATCGACACCGAGGTGATGGTGCGCGTGGTCGGGCACGGCGCCATGGTGTTGGGAGATGACGTGGGTGGCGCCCGCATCACGATTACCGAGGTCGCGACCGGCCGCTTGCTGGCTTCCGGCCTTCAACACGGCGAAGCGGGCGATCAGAACCAGATTATGCGCACGCCGCGCCTGATGGAAGAACCGCATTACTCCACGCGTCCATCTGGTTCGTTCCATACCACGCTTCCTCTCACACAACCGACGCTCGTGGAAATCGCGGCTCAAGGTCCCCTCAACTATCCGGCGGCGATGCAGCGCGCCAGCACGAGCGTGATGCTGATTCCCGGACGCGATCTGACGAACGACGGCATCGTGCTGCATCTCTACGGCTTCATCGTGCAGATTGAGCACCCGCCGTCCGGCCAACCGCTGATGGCCAAAGACGATGTGAAATTGAGGGCCTCAGTTCGGACGTTGTCCGGTTCTCTGGTGCGGCCACATGGGGATTGGGATTCCCGCAAGATTGCCATTCACGGCGAGATCCTGATTGGGGATCGCGTGGTCGAGCGCTTACAAATGTTTTACTCGGGCCAGAAAAGCCTCTTTGAAGCCCCGTTCTTCGTCCCCTTGCCGGCCGACGCCCCCAACGGCGTGACGCTTCGCGTGGTGGCGGCGGACGGCGGGGGCGCCAATTTCGGCGTGGGCCAGGCGCAGTATCCGGTCCTGCCCGAGCAGATTCGACGCAGTAAAAAGGACCTTGCCCGTTAATCGTGAATCGTAGCAGATGAAGAGGATGAAGAGATCGAGACTTAACTTCCGACGGTTCCAGATGTAACGAAGATCGGTGAAATCATGGACCCAAAACAAAGACAGTTTTCAATTTGGTACGTCTTTATCGCGCTCTGGGCGCTCATGCTGTTTCAGGTTTTCGTGACGCCCTACTTCAATCCGACCGAGATTCCGTACAGCGAGTTCAAAGCCGCGGTCGCGGCCGGCAACGTGGAGGAGGTCTCGATTTCCTCCACGATCATTCACGGTCGCATGAAGGCCGAGGCCAAGCCGGACGGCCAAGAAGCCAAAGAACCCCCGCCCGCGACTCAAGAAGGTCAGATCTTCAACACCGTTCGGGTCGAAGACCCCGATTTGATCCGCCAGATGGACGAGCATCACGTAAAAGTCACCGGCGTGATCGAGAGCACGTTCTTCCGCGACCTGCTCTCCTGGCTCATACCGATCGCACTGTTTGTCGGCGTCTGGTTCTTTCTGCTGCGGCGCATGGGACAGGGGCAGGGCGGCTTCATGACGGTGGGCCGGAGCAAGGCCAAGATCTATATGGAGAAGGAGGTCAAGGTCAGCTTCGCGGATGTGGCGGGCGTGGAGGAAGCGAAGGATGAGCTGACAGAGGTGATTGAATTCCTAAAGACGCCGGAAAAATTCCGGAAGCTCGGCGGTAGAATTCCCAAGGGCATTCTGCTGGTCGGTCCTCCCGGGACCGGCAAAACGCTGTTGGCGAAGGCCGTGGCCGGTGAATCGGCTGTCCCCTTCTTCTCCATCAGCGGCTCGGAATTCGTGGAGATGTTCGTGGGAGTGGGAGCGGCGCGGGTGCGCGATCTCTTCGTCCAGGCCAAGGAAAAAGCGCCCTGCATCATCTTCATCGACGAGTTGGATGCCCTGGGCAAAGCGCGGGGCATGGGACCGATCGCCCACGAGGAGCGGGAGCAGACCTTGAACCAACTGCTGGTGGAAATGGACGGCTTCGACTCGCGCGTAGGCGTGATTTTGATGGCCGCCACAAACAGACCGGAGATTCTGGACCCGGCCCTGTTGCGCGCCGGCCGATTCGACCGCCACGTCTTGGTGGACCGACCGGACAAGTCCGGGCGTCTGGCGATTCTGCAAGTCCATGCGCGCGGCGTGACGCTGGGGCCTGATGCCAATCTGGAAATCATCGCCGCGATGACGGCTGGTTTCGTCGGGGCCGACCTGGCCAATCTGATCAACGAAGCGGCGCTGCTCGCCGTCCGGCGCGGAAAGGACAAGGTCGGCCTGTCGGAGCTGCAAGAGGCGGTGGAGCGCGTGGTCGCCGGGTTGGAGAAGAAGAACCGGGTCTTGAACCCGATGGAAAAGGAGCGGGTCGCGCACCATGAGGTGGGGCACGCGCTGGTCGCCCTCTCGATTCCTGGGTCCGATGCCGTGCACAAGATTTCCATCATTCCGCGCGGGATCGCCGCCCTGGGATACACGATGCAGCTTCCTACCGAGGACCGATTCCTGATGACCAAGACCGAGCTCAAGAACAAAATCGCCGTGCTGCTCGGGGGGAGAGTCGCCGAAGAGACCATTTACCAGGAGATCTCCACCGGCGCGCAAGACGATCTGTTGAAGGCCACGGACATCGCCAAAAGCATGGTCAAGGCCTACGGCATGAGCGAGAAGCTCGGCCAAGTCAGCTTCGAGCGGGACCGCCGCCCCATGTTTCTTCAAGCGCCGCAATCCGAGACCGCCGCCGATTATAGCGAAGAGACGTCGCGTGAAATCGATTGCGAGGTCCGCCGGATTATCGACGAACAGTACGAACAGGTTACGTCGCTCCTCAGCTCGCAACGGCACCTGTTGCGCGAGGCGGCCACCGTGCTGCTGGGAAAAGAAACCATCAGCGGAGAAGAGCTAAAAGCCATCGTTGCGCGATCATCTGACCGCAGCGGTGTCGCCGCAGGCGACCGTCCGTGACGCGCTCCGTCTTGTTCGATTTTGACGGCACGCTGATCGATACCTGGCGGCTGTATCTCGAATCCTTCCGGCGATCGCTTGAACCGCACTTCAACCGTCTCCTCACCGATGCCGAGATTCTTGCGTATCAACCCAGCGCGGAGCGAAGACTTTTCAGCCGAGTCATTGAAAATGGGAACGTCGGGGGCTATTTTGAATCCTTTCTCGCGCACTATCGCGCCTTGCATGAGACGCACAATGAGGGGCTCTATCCGGGCGTGCGGGACATGCTGGGCAGCCTGCGCGCGCAGGGCTGCCGCCTGGGGATCGTCACGGGAAAAAGCCGGGCCGCCTGGAACCTGACCTTTGCCGCCACCGGCCTCCCTGCGTTCGATGTCGTGATCACCGACGATGACGTCGCGCATCCGAAGCCGCATCCCGAAGGCCTGCTGGCCGCATTACAGACCGTACCCGCTACTCCTGATGACACGCTCTATGTCGGGGACTCCCTGCTGGATTGCCAAGCCGCGCACGCCGCCGGCATGCCATTCGGCGCCGCCCTCTGGGCCAAAACGGCGCACGAACAAGAGATCTTCAGGGCTGCGGCAGACCAGGTGGCCGTGGCCGGCTATTTCGCCCATCCTTCCATGATACCAGCCGCACTGCACGCTCATCTCCGGCAGGAAGGGTGTCGGTCTGGTGCGACGCATGCCTGATGCCTGCACCTTCTGCCGTATCATCGGAGGCGATCTTGCGGCGCATGTCGTCTTCGAAAGTGAGGTCACCATGGCCTTCCTGGATCATCGTCCGCTCTTTCACGGCCACTGCCTCCTGGTTCCCAAGGATCATTATGAAACGCTGACCGACCTCCCGCAGGCGCTCATCGCTCCGCTCTTCACGCAGGCGCAGATTTTGGCTCAGGCGGTAGAGGAGGGGTTGGAAGCGGACGGCTCATTTGTGGCCATCAACAATCGGATCAGTCAAAGCGTGCCGCACGTCCACATTCACGTCATTCCGCGCAGACGCAAGGATGGGATGAAAGGCTTCTTTTGGCCACGCCATCCGTACAAAGACCAGGCCGCCATGGAGGCCATCCAGCAGGCGTTGCGGTCTAAGATCACGCAGCTTCAGCAAGACCATGCGTCGTTCAGCGAGCGCTCACTTCAAGAGCACACACAGAAAAGCAAGATGCCGTGAGGGAGGATCTCCGCACATGAGACATATCAGTCGAGCTCTGCTGACCGTCATGATGAGCCTGACGCTGAACGGCCCAGACCTTTCGGTTTTTGCCCAGCATGGTGAGACCCACCAACGACGACCGGTGGACGTAAAAGAATATCTTAAGGATCTCGATCGGCCCGAGCGCGATCAGTATCAGAAGCCGTCGCAGGTCGTGGAGGCGTTACGATTGAAGCCCGGCATGGCCGTCGCAGATGTGGGGTCGGGCTCGGGCTACTTCACCAGACGCTTTGCACGAGCCATAACCGATCAGGGAAAAGTTTACGCCATCGACGTCGAGCCGGACATGCTGGCTTACGTCAAAGACAGCTTCGAACACATGCAGATTCCTTACACCGCCGAATTTGTTTTAGGGGAACCCGATAACCCGAAGTTACCGTCCGATTCCGTCGATCTGGTTTTTCTCTGCAATGTCTACCACCATGTGGAGAAACGCATTGCGTATTTCACCAACCTCAGAGCCGCCCTCAAGCCTGAAGGCCGGCTCGCGATTATCGACTTTTATCACGACGAACGCTCGGGGGACGTGGGCTTTCCCCGCCGCCATTTGGTGGCCCGAGACACGGTCATCGACGAGATGACCAAAGCCGGATTCGCACTCATACGCGAACACACATTTCTTCCCCGCCAGTATTTTCTGGAGTTCGCTCTTCCACCATAGGCATGCGCTGTCGATTGCGCTCAGCCGGGAACCATGAGAGACTAACCGCATGTCGCTGTCGCTTCCCGCCTACGATCACCTTCGGCATCGCCTTCACCTTGCGTTGGCGTTGAACGCCGCCATCATTCTCGCCGAGTTTGCCGGAGGCTTCCTCATCAACAGCATGGGGGTCATGAGCGATGCCGGCCACAACCTCATCGACCAAGGATCGCTCTTTCTAGCTCTGTATGCCCACATCTTGGCCGGACGCCCCGCCACGGAAGCGCGAACATTCGGGTATCATCGCGCGGGCATCATTGCCGCGTTCATCAATTCATTCCTCTTGCTTCTGACCGCGCTGGGGATCGGCCTGCTCGCGGCACAACGGATCATGGCTCCGGTGCCGGTCTTGGGCGGATGGGTTATCGCCATCGCGCTCGTCAGCTTCGTCGCCAATCTCGGCATCGCGCAGTTGCTGCGGCACGGGGCCGAAGACGACCTGAATATCCGGAGCGCCTTCTGGCACATGCTGGCCGACGCCTGGGTGTCGTTGGGCGTGGCGGCCAGCGGCGCGGCGATTCTGCTGACCGGATGGTCGGTGCTGGACCCGTTGGTCAGCTTGGTAGTCGTCGGCGTGATCGTCAAAGGCGCGTGGCCGCTGCTCCGAGAATCTCTCGAAGTGCTGCTCGAATCGACCCCGCCCGGCATCAAAACCGCTCATGTGGTTGAGGCGATTGAAAAGATTCCCGGCGTCAAGAACGTGCACGATCTGCACATTTGGGCAGTGGAGCCCCGGCTGATTATGCTGAGTTGCCATGTGATGGTGGACGGGGACGATTCGCAACTAACGGATGACCTGCTGCGGACCATTCGGGGATGCGTGGCCACGGAGTTCGGCATCAAACACCTGACGGTCCAAATGGAAACGCAGTGCTGCCATCCTGACACGGTGCACTGCGACTTAAATCAACTCGCCGGAGACGGCACGGCGCATGTGGCGAGGGGTGAGACGCGCGCCCAAAGCAGATCTTCTGTCAGTTTCTAGCTTCTCGCCACTGGTCCGACCGAAAAAATTTCGATCGTCCCAGAAGGGACGCGGCCCCGATTCCCAGCGCCGCCCCGATGATCCAGCCTCCGATCACGTCGCTGAAGAAGTGGGCGCCCACGTACACTCTGGAAAATCCGATGACCGCAACGAGCGGCCAGGCGACCCACCCGATGGATGGATACAGCACCTGGGCAAAGGCCGCCGCCGCCGCGGTATTCAAGGCATGGTTGGAAGGGAAACTGAAGGTCCCGCCGCACCCGGCGAGTTGATGAATGCCATCCAACAGCCAGCAAGGACGGGCCCGACCCACCACGTGTTTGACCTGGGCTCCTATTAAATCACCAAAGACGACCAGTCCGGTGAGCGTCGCGGCGCCGACCAGGGCTTCACGCCGGTCCATCCACACCCAATAGCCGAACACGCACAGCGCCGGAACCAGCGCGCTGCTCGGACGCGCCAGCGACAGCATGACCCAATCCAGTGCGACCGATCGCTCGGCTAATCCATTGATCGCATAGAACAGATCAACGTCCCAGCTCACTCGCTCTGTCTCCTAGTGAAGTCGTGTTATCTAGCAC
>JBOHOS010000492.1:0-2453 GCA_050731295.1 Nitrospiraceae bacterium
GTTCAGAGTTTCAAGAGCATCACGGCGCGGGAGATCTTTCGCCGAAAGCCAGCGGTCAAGCGGGAGCGGTGGGGCGGGGAATTTTGGACGGACGGGTACGATGTGGCCACGGTCGGCGAACGAGCGACCTGGCAGGCCGTAGAGCGGTATGTCCAGCGTCAAGGAAAGCCTCGCCAAGATCTCAAACAGCTACGGTTGTTTTAGCCTGTAATACCCCGCAGCTTGCTGCGGGGTTCTTTATTGGTGTCGAATTTTACGTTGACGGTCGCATTTCCTCGTTTGACGGGAACCTGTTTCAGTTCATGGGGAACAAACGCCGTTTCGCTGACTTTCTCCTCCCAATAGAAAAGTACGTTTTTCACCTCGGTCTCCACCCCATTGGCATCAGTAATGACGGCGGCGAAAGTCTTCTCGTTCTTGTTCTGCGTAAAACCGGGTAGACTTGCAAGCGGTACAGAGAAGATAAGAATGAGCAACGTGAGAAGCATACGATGGTTGAAGGGTGTCGAGAGGTATCTCACTTTTCAACTCTTCGTTCGATTATTTGGTCTGGTCCACAAACAGGTCCACGACCCGACTAATCTTTGGTGACCGCGACTTCGAACACCGATTTCCCGTGAACTGAATAAAGCGACGCTTCGATCACCTCGCCAGGTGCATGCACGCTAGCTGTCTTGATAGCATTCGTGACGAGAATGTTTGTTGCGCGCGCCCATCGCACTTTTCGGCAACGCTTGCGCCCTCTAGCTCTTTTCACGACCACGCTTTCCTCGATGGAGTTATCGCTGCGTGGGAAGTTTCGATAACAGGACGAGAAACCGCAGCCGGCTCATGTGAAGAGACAGGAACGGCATTGGCAACGATCTGTTTCGTCACCGTCTCGGGTTGAGTCGAAGCGACGGCGGCGCTTTCCTTTATAACTGGGTGTGCTTCAGAAACCGGCTCGATCTCCGTTCGGGCGGGCACGGATTGCTCGACCACCGTAGCTTGTTCGATCGGTTCGGCCTCCTGAACGATCGGCTGCGGGGTCTCGATCGGATCGGTTGTACGACTTACCGTGTCAATGGTTTGTGTCGTCGGCTGCTGATGGGCAGTGGTGCTCGACTGCAGGATCGGCTTCGTCTCTCGCATCTCGTGCTGGACGACCCGTTGGATGGTCTGCGTGCTCTGCACGGGTTGCGCTGTTTGAACGACGGTTTGTCGTTGAACAGGCTGTGTTTTCACGGGGGAGGATTGGGCCTGTTTCGGCGCAGGAGGTGTCTCTTCTTGTGGCGGGGACGGTGACGGCGCCTCCTGAGACTTCTGAACCGGTTCCTCCACCATGGCCACGTCCCATTGAAATGACTCGGGCTGGTGTGCAAGCCGTAAGTCCGACGCGATCAGAATTGCGAAACTCATGAATAGACCATGAAGACCGACGGACAGTAGCCAGCTTTGAGCATGGTGACGAGCCTCGTCAGGACGATGAAAGGCCACGGTCCTCATCGCCTTATTTTCAGGCGCACCGGATATTGCGCTAATCATTGACTCCGTTCATCTCCGAGATGGATTGCGCAATTGTCATCGTCTTCGCGACAAAAAAAGAGCCCAAGGCGTTTATGCGCCTGGGCTCTGGGACTTCGATCCTCTGGCCTCTTAGACCTTAATATTAATTTTGAAAATCATTATCAGAGTAAGAGGGGATTGTCAAACTTTTTCTCGCGCCGCGCCACCCTCCAGGACAGGTACGCGTTCGATCATCACACGCAATGCCTTCTCTGTTAGAATGTCGTTAATTGATTACTTCGATGCTAACGATGCGAACGTTCTGGGGACCGCTAATGTTGCTCGCGCGGATTGGGTGCACGACCACGCTGTCGGCTCTGCCCGATCCGTCCGCGCTGTCGGAGCCTTGGCGGTCCGACGGCGCCGTTGTCGTAGGCCATGTGATCACAGTTCTGATGGGACCGACGACGAGAGGGTATGTGCCAGAGCTACGTTTCTTCGAACTGGTTAATACTGCGACTCATGATCGCATCCGCGTGGAGGTTGAAAGCGAGGATCGCTGGTTTATCCTTTCGCTTCCGGCAGGAGTCTATGAAGTCAGCCGTCTTCAAATCTCGGAAGGTGGGTTTCTGGGAGTGGCCGGCTTGAATCCCGGTTTCGAGGTGATGGAGGGCCGAGTCACATACGTCGGAACATGGCGGCTGGGGATTGAATCGCCTCAGTATGATCGTAGCGTTTTACTGTCCGCCGTCACGGAAAGCGAAGATACAGTCCGCCAGGCCCTAGCTCCTTACCAAACTCTGCAGGGCCGTCCCCTCTCAACCGCACTGTTGACTCCCGCAACCGTCGAGACACGGTTGTATGAAGTTCCTCCTTATCCTCGCGTCTGGTGGTTCCGCCGCCATCACACCTCGTAGTAGATGTTCTGTGCGCTTTGCCTTCAAAATCAACCGGCGTTTCTTTTCTTG
>JBOHOS010000493.1:0-1658 GCA_050731295.1 Nitrospiraceae bacterium
GCAGAATGTCGCGGCGGCGACGCGGGCGGCGCTGGGTCTCGCGGATGTCTACGACTTCAGTTCAGTCGCCCTCCCAGGCATGGGGACGGGCGTCGGAGGCGTGGCCCATGATGAGGCGGCTTTGCTGATGATCAAGGAAATTCGACAGTATAGGGCCGCGTCCCTGCAGACCGTGGTGCTGGTGGATGTGGATGCGGCCATGGTGCAGGCCTGGGAGCAATGCCTCAAGTAAAAAGGCAAAAAGTTAAAATGTAAAATGGTCAAACTTTTACGTTTGAACTTTTTCTTGCTTATAGTTTATGGCCTTAGAAGATGAATTCTCCGACATCGTGAAGAAGGCCCGGACCGGTCAGGGATTGGCCGTAGAAGCAGTGGCCAAGACCAGTGGGGTGCCCGCCCGCGACATCACGCAACTGGAACGCGGGGGGGACGCGCCGACCGCAGAGCAATCACGGGCGATTGCCGCGGCTTTGGGCTTGCGGGCTGATGCACTCACGCAGATTGCCGTAGAGGCATGGATGCCGTCGCCGGCGCCCGAACGCCTGGATGTCCTCGAGACCGTTCACGGCGACGTCGGTGGCTATGCGGTGAAAGGGTATGTGCTGTACGATAAAGAAGCGGGTGAGGGTGTGATCGTCGATACCGGTTATAACCCGCAGGCCATGCTGAATTTCTTTGAAGCGAATAGGCTTCGCTTGACCGGCATCTGTCTGACGCATGGCCATAACGATCACGCCGGGGGAATCGACCGTATTCTGACACGATGGCCGGCGCCGGTGTACCTGGGAGCCGAGGACTTGGATCTGCTCTCATGGACTCCGCCCAAAGAGCGACTGGTGTTGGTGACACCGCATGAGGATGGACGAACGATCACGGTGGGCCGGCTGGCGGTTCGCATGATGGTGACACCGGGCCATACGCCCGGTGGCATTTGCTATCGCCTCGAAAAAGGAGATCAATCGCTCTGCTTTGTCGGCGATACGCTCTTTGCCGGGTCCATTGGCCGGGCCAATCCCTCTTCGCTCTACCCGGTGCATCTGGAGTCGGTCCGCCGTCGCGTGCTGACCTTGCCGGCGTCAACCGTGCTGTTGCCGGGCCACGGGCCTGGAACGAACGTCGGCGAGGAAATGGCCCATAATCCGTTTGGAGGAGCCGCGTAAAGGGGAGAGTCATGGCTGATGAGCGGCAAGACGATTGGCTGAGCCGGACAATCCCGGTCATGGAACAGGATGAAGTAACGGAAGAGGCGCCTAGCCGGTTCTCCAATTTTATTTTGCCGATCGGCCTCTTCCTGGCGACGGTGTTCACGACCTTGTGGGCCGGAGCCTACGCCACCAACACTAGCCCTTTTCGAGGCGCGTGGCAATTTCTCACGGAGGATCCGGGCGCTCTCTGGAAAGGGATTCCCTTCGCCGGCACCCTCTTGGGGATCCTGGTCACGCATGAGTTCGGCCATTATCTTCTGTCGCGCGTTCATCGCGTTCCCGCCTCCTTCCCGTTATTTATTCCAGGGCCGCCGCATTTCATCGGGACCTTTGGGGCGATTATTCGTATGCGGGGTCCCATTCTGAGCCGAAAGGCTCTGTTCGACATCGGGGTCGCCGGCCCGATCGCCGGATTTGTCGTGGCCGTGATCGCCCTGGTGATCGGCCTTCGGC
>JBOHOS010000494.1:0-1977 GCA_050731295.1 Nitrospiraceae bacterium
GGCGCCTCGGTGTGGGCATCGGGGAGCCAGGTGTGAATCGGCACCGCCGGCAGCTTGACGGCGAAGGCCGCGAAGAATCCCAGCATCAGCCAAAGCTCCGTATTCGGATCGATCCTAGTGCCCAGCAATTTCAAGTAATCGAACGTGATGACGTCGGTCTGTCGATAATGGATAACCGAGAGGGCCAGGATCGCAATCAGCATCAGCAGGCCGCCGGCCTGGGTGAAGAGAAAAAACTTGATCGCCGCATAGGCGCGGCGTTCGTGCCCCCAAATGCTGATGAGCAGATACATCGGCACGAGCATGACTTCCCAGAATACGAAGAAGAGAAAGAGGTCCATCGCCATAAAGACACCCAGCACGCCGGCCAGCACCCAGAGCACGTTGAAATGGAAGAATCCGATTCGGTTCCGGATCTCGTTCCAGGAGGCCGCGACGGCCGCGGTGCCGAGAAACAAGGTGAGCAAGATCAACAAGAGGCTCAAGCCGTCCAGCGCCAGATGGAGACTGATTCCGAAACGAGGAATCCAGGGAACGTTCACCTCCGCCATCCAGGCGCCAGGACGCGAGAGTTGGATCTGATCGGCGGGCGCAATCCAGCGGATCAGGCCGAAGACCAGATCGATGGACAGGGCCGCCAAGGCGATCCAACGCGGCCAGTGCGATCCCCAACGCTCAGACAGCCAGGCCAGCACGCCGGCGAGCAGCAGAATCATGATCAACCCAGCGAGTATCATGTGATCAGAGAGGGCTCTACCCCCATGACCCCCTTACCCCTCTATCCCCATATGATGAGGGCAATGATTGTGACCGACCCCGCGGCCAAAACCGTCGCGTACCAGCGGACTTCTCCCGTCTGCATGCGCCGAAACAACTCATGGACGAACCGGCCCAGCCGCATGAGGCCGTCGTAAAGACGGTCGATGAGATCATCCTCATTGACCTGGGCCACCCAGAGGAACGGACGCACCAACAATCGATCATATCCGCGATCGAACAGGTCTTGTTTGCTCGCACTCGCCGCTTCAAGGAAGGGGCGGACGAACAGCCGACCATACAGGCGGTTGAAGGCCCAGCCTCGAAGCGCAAACCAGCGGAGGCCCTTCACCGGCTGGGTCTGTGAAAGATCTTCGACGACGTCAGGTCGGCGCAGGAACAACAGATAGGCCAGAGTGATTCCCAATACCGTTGCCCCGATGGCAAGTCCCTGAACAAAGAGCTCTTGCCCGACCGACCCGCCCTGGAGCGTGTGATTCGGCAGCGCCGTCAGGAGGAGTCCTTCCATCCACCCTCCACCGATCGAGAGCGCGGCGAGGGCCAGAAGCGGGACGGTGATTGCGACGCCCGGGTGTCCCCGGGGCGCGGTCTTTCTCTCCCCGAAAAAGACAAGGAACACGAGCCGGAAGCTGTAGAGCGCGGTGAGGAAGACCCCGATCACGCCCGCTGTCCAGAGCCAGGGTCCCCCCATGGGTGAGGACCAGACTTCCCACAGAATCCTCTCCTTGCTGAAAAAGCCCGCGGTGATCAGGGGGACGCCGGCCAGCGAGGCGGCGCCGATGAGAGTCGTCCAGAAGGCCAGCTGAAGTTCTTTCCGGAGCCCGCCCATCTTGAAGAGATCCTGCTCATGGTGCAGGCTCAGAATGACCGATCCGGCGGCGAGAAACAGGAGCGCCTTGAAAAAGGCATGAGTCATTAAATGAAACAGGGCGGCCGATGATGCGGCGACGCCAAGCGCTAGGAACATGTAGCCGAGCTGACTGATCGTGGAAAAGGCGAGAACACGCTTGATGTCCCGCTGGACCAGCGCGCTGAACGCCGACAGCAGCAGCGTGACCGCCCCGATGATCCCGATCGCCACCCGGACGGCCGGCGCCAAGTCATACAGGACGTGCATGCGGGCGATGAGGTAGACCCCTGCCGTCACCATAGTGGCCGCATGAATGAGCGCGCTGACGGGCGTCGGGCCGGCCATGGCGT
>JBOHOS010000495.1:0-4840 GCA_050731295.1 Nitrospiraceae bacterium
ATCACAGTCAGATCGCTGAGAATTTACAGGCTCTTAATATTAACGTTATACGCCAGCAACCTCCTCAACGTAAGGTGTCCGTCTTGAGGCAGCATCACAGTGCAATAAAAAGCATATCCCTAACAGGAGGTTGCATGAAGACAGTTTGGGAAACAATAAAAGGAAGTACATTCAAGCGGCAACTCGCGATCGCGGGACTGTGTGCGCTCTTTCTGGCCACAGCAGCGGGATGGGTCGCCGCTGAACATGCGGTGAGGAACACCGTTCCGTCAGGCCTTACCGCATATTCGCCGTCCGTACCGCTCTCGGGCACTTTGACCATCGCTGGATCGGACACCATGCAACCGGTTGTGGCCAAACTGGCTGCAGCGTTCAAGCTTCTCCATCCTGAGGTGGTCATTGCCGTCGAAGGGGGTGGATCATCTCAAGCTATTCGGGAATTCATCGTGGGGCTGTCCGGGCAACGTCGCGGTGATAAGAACAGGCGTGGAGGACATCTCGTAGGGAACCAGGCGAAGATGTTGTCGTCCTCCCGCGCGCTGACTGCAGAAGAGCGGCGCGCGTTTATCTCCCGCTACGGCTACGAGCCTCTAGAAATCCCGATCGCGATGGATGCCGTCGCCATCTACGTGAGCCAGGATAATCCCCTTCAGGGGCTTACGATGGAGCAAGTGGACGCCATCTTTGGGACGACTCGTAAACGAGGGTTTTCCGAAAGCATCACCGCGTGGAGTCAAGTCGGTTTGGGAAATGATTGGAAGGGACAACCGATTCACCTGTTCGGACGAGATAAACGCTCTGGAACGCGTGATTTCTTCAAGCAGATCGCATTGCTGAACGGCGAGCTGAAGGCCGACATTAAAGAACAGCCGGGAGCCGCCTTGGAGATTTTGTCGATCGCTCGCGATCCGCTGGCCATCGGTTACGCGGGCATCGGTTTTCAAAGTTCCTTTGCTCGGGCGGTGCCGCTGGCGGTAGAAAAAGGGCAACCTTATGTGTTGCCGAGCGATGAATCGGTAAAAGCGGGCACCTATCCTCTGGCCAGACAGCTCTACCTCTATACGAACCAAGCGCCGGACGAGAAATTCGATTCGGTGATGCAGGAGTTCTTGAAGTTCGTCAACAGCCGTCAGGGACAAGAAACCGTCGCCAGAGCACACTTTTTTCCGCTCACCAGCACCCAAGTGGCGACCAACATGGCGCTGATTAACGGCGGGATTGTCACAGCCGAAGCCTCAGCCGTTACGAAGTAACCTGCCTTCATCGGGAACGTCTCGATTCCGAACGAGGCGTTCCCCTTTCTCCACCTGCCCTGCTATAGTTTGCCGTCTGGTCCTCGGCATCCGTTCCAAAGACGGCATCCGCCCAGAACCGTGAAGGAGATTGATCGATGATGGATCGCATGTGTGCCCCGTTCACTATTGGATTGGTATTGGGCATCATAGGGTTGATTCATGGCTGTACCAGTGCCCCACCTCCGCGTCTGGTGTACCAAGACCCTATCACCTTAGTGAAGTTACAGTTTGATCGCCACGCCAATGGCGGCCACACGCACCCGGTCAAGATCAGTCACGAACAGATGACTCGTGTTTTGAGCGGGATCAGAGTCAAGGCACGCGAAGGGATGATACCTTCAGTGATCATGGGACGGGGAGACTGGAATCCGGCGTTTTCCGCAATAGAGATCCAGACGCTGACCCCGCAATTGACGCAAGCCCTCGAACTGGCCAAACCGGAAGAACTCGCGACTTTTTACCGTCGGATTTCCGATGCGTCGGTTGGACTGGCGGTCACATCGGGCGGCTTATTCGTCGAGGGGAACCAACTGTTCTTTATCCTTGCGAACAACCGCACTCTTCCGTCCGAGGCGTTGAATCAAAATATGATCTATGAGATCGATCCTATAGACAGCCCATTGCTGCCAATCAATCGAGCCAGAACCGGCTTTAAGGTATCGTTTTCACCGAGCGCGGCGATCGTGCCACCCGATGCGCATCCTCGGTGGCAGTATATCGACGAAGGCCGAATCGTTGTGATTGACTTGGGTGGCTTGGCTCGTGAAGCCACCCCGCCTGCCTCAGCCGCACAACCCTAATGCGCAGAAAGAGAAGGGCCTGGATGACCACCCAGGCCCTTGGTTTCGTGAACTGGACTTTCTGATTTAGTTCCAGAACCACTGCGCTTGGAAGCGGACCAGTGACCCGTCAAATTCCTGCTGAGGTCGGCTGGCCACTAAGGTGGTGTTCAGACCATCCTTGAGCATCAGCTCCGTCGTAAATCGCCAATGCGTATCCGGCTCCCAGACCAATCCGAAATTCCAGGTCCGTGATCTTCCGTCGGCTCCTGAGATGGTCTTGATGCCCCCATAATATTCGCCCCAACGAATGTACGGGGTGAGCATGCCGACATCGGAGTAGCGCCAGGTGTAGTAGCCCTGGACATATCCCCCATACAGATGGCTTTCTTCCACGATGCCCACGGCATTCCGCTTCGGTCCGCGTCCGACCGTGTATTCCGCAAGAATGCCCCAAGGCTGAGGCGGCGTCCAGAAATAGCCGGTGATTCGTTCATCCAGGACGTTACAAGCCCCCTCAGCATTCAAGGGATGGGAGCAGGTCGCTCCTGCGGTCGTGCTGGTCGGCTGTCCTACGCTGGTCACTCCGAATATCCCGCGAAAGGCCATGACGCCGGTCTCAATCAAACGGCCGTTGGGTAGTTCCCACGGATAAGCCAGCCGTAGGCCGACGTGTTTATCGGCGTTGGGCTCATCTCTGTTTCGCGTCGAGCCGTTGTATACCATGACCCCGAAGACGCCATAGTCGCCCGGGCCATTGTGATAGGCCGCCAATTGGGCGAACCGTTCCTGCGCGATCTTGGGGCTCCAGTAGTAAGCGATTCCCAAGTCACGTTCTCCCGGCGCGCCGCTCTGAACGGATTCATGGCGATCAAGCTCTTGCCGATTGGTGCTGGAGCGGTAGGTATCGAAGGCATTGGGAACTCGTTGCAAGCCGAAGCGAAGGCGATGCACTTTGTTTTTTGTGAGGAAGTAATCGGCGTAAGCGTCGATGATTTCTCGGTTTGAAAATTGCTGCTGCGTGCCCTCGAAAGCTCCTTGAAGGAAGAAGGCCAAGCGTTCGGAAATCTGTCCCTGGAAGACCAACCGGATGCGTCTGAGATAGAACTCGTTAGGATTTTGGGTCGCGAATCGATCCCCCAGAGGGATATCGAACAAAGGCGTGCTGGCTCCTAAAGCGTAACGCATCTGGGTATAGCCGTTGATCCGAATCCGCTCATACCAGCGCGGACTGCCTGTCATCTGGTTCAGTCCTGCCAGTTCCAGCGACTTTCGCTCTTCTTCCGCTTTGATCCTGATCCAGTCCTCTTGTGTGATCACCCCTTTCTCAAGCAACACATCCTCAAGCGGCGTGCTTTCAGCCGTTGGCCGTTGGCCGCTTGCAGGGCGCTGTTTTTGTGCCTCGACGGTGACCGGTGGGGCACTGATCGACGGATCGGCAGGTTGAGCTGTCTGAGCCCCCGGAGATGTGGAAAGCTGCACAAGGTGCTTAGGAGCGGCCGTCAAAGGATTTATCATCTTAGAAAGCCGTTCGTTCTGTCCACTCACTTTGTCTCCAAATGGAAGAAAGTCGGACCGTGAAGGTCCAAACTCATTTGCGCTCTTTACCTCTCGTGTCGATTGCCCTGATAGGTCCGTTGCAAAGACCGGCTGGCTCCCCGTCAATAAGAAGATCAGCGGCATGGACCACCAGAGCGCCACGAGTCGCTCATGGACAGGTCCACCAGTGGCTCCTTTGAGCGCTTCTAGAAACAAACAAACCCCTGCGGTCATGTGCTCCCTCCTTCAGTTGTTGGTCGAACGCAAGTGTGAAAACCGGCGGGAGCGTACTGGATGGCCGTGACGCTGGCCTCAGAAAATTGTCAAGAAAGTGTTAAACGATGGTCGATGGAGGGCGCGCATAATAAAGTTTACACTTCTGTAACAACGAAACCATTTCGATGAGGTAGATTCGATATGCTTTACGGCAGGGCGCGGCTGGAGGGATGCATGGGACAGGGGCGTGATTACATTGTGCTGGTAACATCAGATGAGCTTTTTGCGCGAACTATGGAAACGCAGTTACAGGGCTCTGGTTCAGATGTGTCGGTGGTCGGGACAGTGGCCGCCGGTTTGTCCGTTGCACGCCACAAACCGCCATCGCTGTTTTTACTGGATCGACGGAACAAAGACATGGATCTGATGACGGAGGAGCCAGCTTTACGCAAAGTGCCATGCATTGCCTTGCATCCTCCCGGCCACGCCTACGACGAGGAAGAGTGCCTGAAAGATCTGGATAGCGGTCTCGACATGGTGTTGTTCAACCAGGGTTATCGTGAGATTGTGGCAAGAGTCAGAGCCGTATTACGCCGTGAACAACTTGGGACGATGCCGAAGGCTCGCTATGTGGTTGGCGGGTTACACATGGACGTCGATCGATACGAAGTCACGGTCACTGGACGTCCTGTCGTATTGACGCCGAAAGAATTCCGAATTCTTCACCAACTGATGGCACAGCCGTCGCGGGTATTCTCTCGAGACGAACTTCTCAATCGGGTTTGGGGAGAAGACTGTGTTCTCGAAGAACACATCCTGGACGTACATATCCATTCACTTCGTCAGAAAATTGAAGCCGATCCGACCTGTCCGGACTATATCATCACCGTACGCGGCGTCGGATATAAGCTCCGGTTGCCTTCCTAACCGTTTGCCGCTCAACGAGCCCGGTCTCCTTTCTGGAAGGTGTGCACAGTTTGTGCTTCCCCCTGTGCACCACGTGAACTCGGA
>JBOHOS010000496.1:0-5152 GCA_050731295.1 Nitrospiraceae bacterium
GGAATGCGCCTCTCAGCTTGACGCAGCCGCCCAGCGTTATCTCCATCTGATCCGAACCAGCACTAAACAGATGGATCATCTCATAGAAGACCTCTTGGCGTTTTCCAGGCTCGGCCGGCAAGCCTTACGGAAACGGACGCTCGAGCCGGCCGAACTGGTTCAACAATCGTTGGACGAGCTGAAGGCGGAACAGGAAGGACGTGTGGTCGCGGTGCGCATTGGTCAACTTCCTTCCTGTGAAGGCGATCCGGTTCTCCTGAAGCAGGTCTTCATGAACCTGCTTCAAAACGCCCTGAAGTTCACCCGCACGCGGGAGCAAGCCATGCTCGAAATCGGATGGGCGAAGACGACGGAGAAGGGCCCGGCCTATTTCGTCAAAGACAACGGGGTGGGGTTTAACATGCAGTACGCGCCGCAAATCTTCGGCGTATTCCAACGTCTCCATCGCGCCGAAGAGTATGAAGGCACCGGCGTGGGGCTGGCCATCGTCCAGCGGATCATTCATCGCCACGGCGGGACGGTGTGGGCGGAATCAGATCTCGATAAAGGCGCGACGTTTTATTTTACCGTTACGGGAGAGGCGGGGCATGCCTGAAGATCCCATTGATATTTTGCTGGTGGATGACAACCCGCATGACGTCGAGCTGACGGTGCATGCGTTCCAGAAACATAGCATGGCGAAGCGCATTCAGGTGGTTCGCGACGGCGAGGAAGCTCTCCACTTCATTCATTGCACCGGCCCGTATGCCAAGCGGAACTCGGAGGACGGCCCGAAATTGGTCTTGCTCGACTTGAAACTGCCCTTGGTTGATGGACACTACGTCCTCCGCCAGATCCGATCCAATCCCGACACGCGAACCATCCCGGTCGTCATCCTGACGTCCTCGCGGGAAGAGCGGGACATCTTTCAATGCTACCAATTGGGAATCAACAGCTACATCGTCAAGCCGGTCGATTATGATCGATTCATCGCCGCCGCAGGCACCATTGCCGAATACTGGCTCTCTCTCAACCAAGCACCGATCTCGTAACCCCCATCCGCTGCTGCCCTCATCGATGACACATCAAGATTCCGCACCTACTTTTCATCGGCTTCGGGTGGGTTGCAGCGGCTTCATCATGGAGGACCGTCTATGAAGAGTCCCGGCTTGCAAGAAAGCGCACGGCACGGCGTCGTCCTTGTGGGGCACGGCGGAGTTCCCCGCGATCTGCCCCGCGATTTGTTGATGAAACTGAAAGCGATGGAGGGGAAACGCCGCGCCACCAACAGCGAACCGACCAGGGAAGAAATCGACCTGGAAACGCGCATCCGCCGCTGGCCGAGAACGCCCGCGACCGACCCGTATCAGGCCGGGCTGGAGGCATTAGCCGCTCACCTCAAGCCGGCCTTACACGGCGCGCCCTTGGCCCTTGCCTATAATGAATTTTGCGCGCCGTCCGTGGAAGAAGCCGTCGAAGCAATGGTCTCCACCGGCATAACGCGTATTACGTTGGTGCCGTCCATGTTGACGCCCGGTGGCAGTCATTCCGAAATCGAGATTCCGGAAAGCTTGGAACGCCTTCGCGTGAAACATCCCGGAATCCAGCTTCGTTATGCGTGGCCGTTCGATCTGACGGAGGTCGCCTCCATGCTGGCGGCGCAGATCCACCGGTTTCAAAATTAACAACCCGTAGACGACGATGATCGAATGATCCCTTGAGCATCCGCCGCAAACACTCGCCGGCAGGTATGCCGTCCGTACCCATCATCCCAAATGTTGCTATAGGTCGAGCGCGTCCCGCCGTCGGGCAGGCTCGTTTCCTGCGAGGGAAGCCCCCACGTCTTGATCACCTCATCGAGGTGATGGCCAGTCCAGCCTCGTAGGGTATCGTCCCCGGTGCAGCCGGAAGCAAGCAAGGAAATCGACAGACAGCAGCCATACACGGCCACCGCGCGCAAGCACCTCATGCGTAAGGAAGCTCTCTCGTCCACTCGTTCTGGCTCCCATAAGAAACTTGCCCATGTGCCTGTCGTGCCCAAGAGGTGCAGGATAGGGCTAGGCCTCATCTGAGAAATCGATAATTCTCTTTGCGGACTGAAAGGCTGCCGCTTTAGCTTGCCATTCTGTCTCATACTCTTCAGATGGATAGCCTTGGTATCTCTCGACCTCTGATTCCTTAAATTCTGGAATCGTGAATCGACACACCCACTTTCCGTTGTCTTTCCGGCCCGGTTCGAGAATGACTTTCCTTCCTTTGGAGTAACACGTATCGGCCATGTCTGCCACCTTCAATTTTGATTCGCCTCGAGCCTGGAAGCGGCGGAGGCATGCCTCATGTCGACAGAAAGAATGTCAAGAGAATCCCGACTACCATGACGAGTAAAAACAATCCCAGCGAGAGCTCGACTCCTATGTCATGCCAAATTTCCTTGAAAGTAATTATCATCATCGCCTGCTCCTTCCTTGTGGCCGGCTACTTCTGGCTACTTGTTGTCTGAGATCTGATCCTCACCCGCAACTGAAAATGATCATACCTTCCTCGGGTGCTCCGTTCGGCGATGGGTCAAGATCGAGCTGTCAGCCTGCGAGTGGTGAATGTTCGGCCTTCACTTTGGGCTTCCATGTGTCCAGCGAACTGAATGGAGTAAACATCTCCGCGACGATCTCTTGGCCCTCTTTCGAAAGGGCAAAAGCGGCAAAGGCTTCAGCAACGGGGTTCGGCTCCTTTCGTGAAAGCAGAAGCACCGGGCGACGCAGCGTATAGCGTCCGTCCTTGACGGTCTCTTCTGCCGCCTCGACCCGGTCAATCACCAGCAAACTGACATCAACCCCCGTACTTTACCGCGTCGAGCGCCGGCTTCAGCGAGGCATAAGCCACTGCAGAGAGGCTGCCTGCCACCGTGCTCATCGCCTTCTGGTCAGATCGGATCACCTGTGCGGAGAGAGGAATCTGGCCCACAATATCAAGCGCTGCCTCAAAGCTTTCACGAATATTCTGGTTCGGTGGACGGTTGATCAGTTGGATTGCGGTTGCTTGCCCGCTGAGTTCTGACCACCGCTTCATCTTGCCCGAGAAGATGGCGGCCACCTGCTGTGTGGTGACCTCTTTTGTCGGATTCGCGATGTAGACGACCACGGCAATCCCGTCCCAGGCAATGGGGATCACGGCCAAGCTCGGGTCGGCTCGTCCAGTCACAGCCACATGCGCCTCACCTGACTTCACCATGGCAATCGGGTCTTCATACTGATCCCACTGGATCTCCACCACAGTCCCGAGGTGAGCCTTCTCAAACGCCCGAGCCAGCCGTTCGATGGTACGGAGCTCCGGCCCATTCCCGGCGATGATCATCGAGCCAGTGACTCCCGCTATAACGGCGGAAGGCCCCATGGCCGTTACGAGAATCAGACTCAGCGCTGTCACTGCTCTGGTGGGCATGGAAGCCTCGTTTCTCGATCTAGCGCCATTCGTTGTGAGGGTGAGCCGAGCTGTGGCCTATGTAAGTTCTTCGAGGATACTCCTGGGAGAATTCGATCATCGCGAGACCTCTGTCATGAACTTGAACCGCTTGCCCGATCGGTGAAGCGATCCCACCATTTCCGGAACCGGAACCGCCATGAACCTCTCCGCTCCGTGCTTATCAACATGTCAGATCCCAAGACATGCTGATTCCGCCAGATCTCAATGGGTACACCTGGTTTGACGAACCACAAGATAAAACTCATGAGCCACAGAAAGGCCAGCGTGATGAGGATGCCGATGACCTGCAATTCTACGTCGAGCATGTGAAATCCCTCCGCAACTCAGCCGTGACCACCAACCCCGAGCGAAACGACGCCTTTGTCACGCCATATGTTCATTCTTCTCCCTGCACCTCAGCCGGCGCTCTTGACATCGGGCGTGTCCCGCTAGACGGAGGGTTGCACGGGGGTGCCCGCTCCAGGCAGTTGATCTGCTGCATGGACCGACAGCACCGGAAACCCCATGATGATCGTCAGTATTGCGACGACCGTGACAGCAAGCCAGAAGATGATGACCCATAGCGGGGCCATGACCGTTCGCGCTTGAAATAGATCAGGTCTCATGTCGCATCTTTCTCTTTGGCCGGGGTCCCTATAATCAGAAACACATCACTGTGAGTGCGGGTTGCGCGGTGAGGCCGTCTGCCCTTCAAGACAGACGGCATACCGAGGACGAGCCCGGCTACGCGTCGCTTCTTGTTGACATCCTCGATTGGCTATGATCCCGGGATCGAGGACCTCGCCACAGAGAAGACAGTGCCAGCCCGATAAGGCTTCAAAGCTTATGGAGCCTTTCCTATCCTCCAACTTGGTAGTTACCATCAACCCATGACAACGTGGACAGTGCATCGCGGGATCTCCCGATTTACGATCGCGAATCATTCGTGTAATACGGCGGCGCCAATGACCGCCTCGGGCACCTGCCGATTTATCTACCCACGGGACGCGTTTGCGTCGTGTCGTGGAACACGGGCCCGAGGCTTTGGGTGCAGGTCAGCGCTGTGTGGTAGCGCGAGCGTATAGTCCCCGTTGCCACTGGACTGTACCCGTACCTGTCCGGTTCGGCTCATGCGGTCGACCTCGAGAAAGACCTGATTCCACGTGAGGTCCGGCAAGCTGACCGCCAGATGGTCTAACTGACATCCAGGCGCGCGTTGCACGGCTTTGAGAATTCGATCACCGACGGTCCCTTGCTGTGCCATGATGATCTCCTCTCTGATTGGAGGCGTCCGAATGGCCCGACCTGGCCTGGGAGAACGGCCTCCCCGGCCCTTCCCTAGAAGGGAAGGATCGTGAGGGTCTGCAAGTACAGAATACGCCTCTCTTTATTGTGATAGCCCGGAGCCTAAAATGTCCGACCCGTACTGATCTGACCCGGATCTCGGCACCGAGATGCCATACTCCCGAATCGGTGTGACCATCTGCGCAAAGTTGGACAGCTCCCCTGCAACGTCCGCATTGAGGCCATACGCGCGATGGGCCAGCATTTTGAAAAAGGAGCCCATCTCCACCTTCACCACACGCCGGTCCCCACGGCCCACCGCCTCCCCGACGACGTTCAGTTTCTTGAAGTACGGGTCAAAATTGGAGGTGGGGTAGCTCTTCCGGTAGACGTCCAGTGAGTTTCTGATCTCAGAAACCCAGATGGCCTG
>JBOHOS010000497.1:0-2654 GCA_050731295.1 Nitrospiraceae bacterium
GCCATGAACTTCTCACCCTGCAGGAGGTATCCGAAGAGTTCAAAAGTAGTGGTGAATGATCTTCCCGGGCGGTTCCGGAGTATCGTGACCGATATTTCGCTGGATATCAATTATATTGATCTGACACCGATGTTCCAAGCGGAAGCGGCAAAAGGAACCCCGATATTCCTTCCCGAGGGTACGCATTGGGCGCCAGGGGGGCATCGGATCGCCGCTCAGGGCTCCACAAGATGATTTCCTCGCAGGACTCCGGCCGATCCACTTCCTTCAAACTGCCGCTGCCTCAATCGTGACGGATTAAGAACTCGCGCAACGCGTCCTGCGACGGCGGCTGCTGGCGCGCATCTCATCTTACCTAAGATGCCGCGTAACTCCCCACATGAGCAGCGTCATTCCAAGCAGATCATAATACTTACGTATAATTATCTCTGATACGTGAGAGGGCTTAGAAATAACCATCGCGAACGTTTGATCTACTTCGCGCCATATCGGGAACCTGTGGACACAATCAATCGTCGGCGAGAACAACGATTTGCTCTCGGGGTCGGTTCGCTCATCATTGCTTGCAGCGTCATATTCAATGAATGGACCATTGCGCGGGCGTTAAGTCCTGACGGTGAAATCGAATCAGCATCGTTCCGAATCATCATCGGGTTGATCGATCTGTTCGGGGTCCTCGGCGGAGGCTTCATCATTACGCATCCCCGCTATGCAAAAGCCCCTGCGACGACTTTGGTTCTGGGCGGGTCGTTCGTTGTTACATCGCTGGTCATCTTCACCATCCTTGAACACTTTCCTTCCCTCATCAGAGTGTTGAATTTATCCGGCATTCATTATTATGCGCTGAGAGGCGCATATATCGTCGACGATGAGCTTGTACTTAGAAATAGACCCTCGTCCATATTTACAACCTCTCAATTCAAAGGCGAGTTGTATAATCCCTCCTATTCCGTGGAAGTGCCGGCAATGACTTATAAGGCTGCCTATGACAAAGACGGCTTTCGGAACAGTCCCTTTAGGACACGCTCGGATATTGTTGTCATTGGTGACAGCTATATAGAATTCGGCCATGACAACGATGATACCTTCAGCAAACGATTGGAGATGATGTCGGGGCTCTCAAGCACGAATCTCGGCACGGGATGGCATGGACCCTTTCAATATCTATCGGTTCTGAAACGGTATGGCATCGCACAACACCCGAAATACGCTCTCTTGTGTTTTTTTGAGGGAAATGATATCGGCGATATTCGTGAGTATATGCAATGGAAAAGCGGCGAGGACTACTGGCATTTCAATTTGTCTTCCAAGAATGTTTTCCAACGGTACGTGATGGTCTTGCAGGATCTGGCGTTCTCTACAGGCACTCTCGCGGCGCAATTCACGGCCCCGGGGGCTCCTCAGGATTCTCCCAGTCATGACGAGCTGCACCCCAACCTCGTCGTACTCCAATTGGGTGTCGAGACCATTAAAACGGTCTTCCTATACAAGAATGAAACACGATCTGCGGATGAACTGTTGCAGTCGCAGGAGTGGAATGTCTTAGAGCAATTGTTCGCAGAGTTTAAAACGATTTCGCACGAACATAACATTGTTCCTTTCGTGATGTTCATCCCAACCAAAGCCCATATCTATGCGGAGTATTCCTCTGCATCAAGCGGGATAAACTGGGCAAAAATCAGGGATCAACAAATCTCCGCCAAGAGCAACGTTGAAACGGCCATGGCACGAATCTGCAAAGAGGTCGGCGTGAAGCTGATAAGCCTCACCCCTGTATTTGAACGGGCTGCAAAACGTGGGAAATTTCTCTATTATCCATTTGATACACACTGGAACTCGGAGGCGAGGCAGATTGCCGCTTGGTTCGTAGGGAGAAATGCGCTGGATGTTCAGAATCGGAGTGTACGAACTCTCGAAGCATCTGTACAACCCCCTCAATAGGCTGAGGGTCTTCATCCCCACATTGCGAACCTTGAGATGCGATACCAAACTTAGCCAAGCACCTTGGTTGACTGTCCTGTCTCCATAAGCATTTACTGTGGCCTTCCTCTCTGGGCCTTACCACCGAAGGATGATTGTAGGTAAAAGGTTCCCCGTTGGTTCTCCTGGGTCGCGGCACGGTCACCACCATCATTGTATTCCTCCTCTCGAGCGCACTGCTTGTCACAATCATGTGGGTGCCGGATATCCGTCGCCTCGCCCTCAGCCTTATCGCTCTCTATCTTCTGTTCTGGATGCTTTACTTCCTGGTGTCGCACACGCCCCGCAGGGAATTGTTGAAACGATTTACGGTGATGACGCTGCCCCTGATATTGCTGCTCGGGCTCCTGGAGACCCCGGCCTGGTTGCGGCTGGTGGATTACCGGCGGGTCTTCTCCACGCCGGGATATCCATACTGGTCGAACCGCCCGGGATACGTCACCGATCCTGAGCTGTTGTGGGTTCCTGAACCGCATCACCGGTTGCGGGGCCGATTTACCCGAGGGGATCTCGGCCAGTTTCTCTGCCTGCCGCCCCATCCCCCGGAGGAATTCGATGCCCGGTATGATCATCAAGGGTTTCGAAACGAAACCGACCTCGCGGCCGCCGACGTTGCCGTGATCGGGGATTCATTCGTCGAAGCGCCGATGACGCCCGCCGCTGTGTTGATGACC
>JBOHOS010000498.1:0-3779 GCA_050731295.1 Nitrospiraceae bacterium
CAACGCGCTGCAGGAAGGATTGCAAAGCAATGCCGGGACGCGAGCCCTGAGCATCGGCGGCGCCTCGGTGATGGCCGACATTCTGGCCCGGCTGGACAAGAACACCGAGGGCAACATTATGGCCAAATTGACCGAGTCGGATCCAGGACTGGCGGAGACCATCCGCTCCCTGATGTTCGTGTTCGACGACCTCGTCAAGATCGACGATCGCGGCATCCAGGAGCTCTTGAAAGAGACCAGCAAGGAAGACCTCCCGATCGCCTTACGCGCCGCCAGTCCGGACGTGCGCGAGAAGATGCTCCGGAATATGTCGAGCCGCGCCGCCGAGATGCTGAAGGAAGATATGGACGCGCGGGGGCCGGTCAAATTGAGCGAGGTGGAAAAAGCGCAGCAAAACATCCTGAAACTGTGCCGCAAGTTGGAAGAAGAGGGACGCGTCGTGATCGGAGGACAAGGAGGCGAAGTTCTGGTATGACCCGGCCCCACACACCTGCGGCGAGCCACCGCGTCACGGAGTTCGAGCCGGAACGGTTAACGAAGGCCGCTTCCCCGGTCGGCGAGTTGGCGTTTGCCTTGCCGGCGGTACAGATTCTCCTGGTCGAGGATGATGAGACCGTCCGCCGACTGCTGGCGCCGCTGTTGGACCAGGAAGGGTTCCGCGTCACGGCCGTGACCACCGGACAGGCCGCCCTGCAGTCGTTGACGAAGACCGGCGCCGACATTCTCCTGACGGATTATCGACTGCCTGATATCGACGGAGTGGCCGTCCTTCAGCGTGCCCGGGAGGAAATGCCGAATATCGTCGGCATCATGATGACCGGGTATGGCACGATTGATTTGGCCATCAAGGCGATGCGGGCCGGCGCGTTCGACATTCTGCTCAAGCCGTTTCAGCCGGACGATGTCTTGATGGCGGTCAAGCGCGTAGTCGAAGTCCACCGCCTGCGCCGGGAGAACGGCTTGCTGAAGCAAACAGTCCTGAAAATGGCGGGGGTGCAGCCTCAGGCCTTCCGGCTTCGAGACATGACCCAGCTTGGCGCGCCCCTACACGAGAATACCGCGGGCGCCGGCGGCGGAGTCGGGGAATACGAGCGTGGCCTTGCCGAGGGAGAACGGCGTGCGCACGAGCGGTCGGCCGGACAACAGCGGCAAGAGACCGTACTGGCCGCCGTCGCCAAGCAGTTGGGTGAAGCCATATCGTCATGGCCGCGGCAGACGGAAGAGCAGGTGGTCTCGCTCGCGCTGGCCATCGCGCGCAAGGTCGTGCGCCAATGCGCGGACGAAAAGCGGGATCTCGTAGTCATGCAGGCGCGCGAGGCGGTCTCTCGGGTTCGGGACAACCGAGAAATACACATTCGCGTGCATCCCCGGGATCTGGCGGTGATGGAAGGAGTCCGGGACATGCTGGAGGGTGTGTGCGACGGTCCCGTCACGTTCCGCATCGAGGTCGACCCCACGATTGCGCCCGGCGGTTGTGTGGTTGAAACGACCACCTGCCTGGTGGACGCTACGCTGGAGACGCAAATGGCTCGCCTCGCCGAAGGCCTGAAGGAGAACATGTCGGATGAAGCGGGATGATCTGCTCGAAGGCATTGATCCGCTCGCCGTGCATGGGCGCCTGGCTCAGGCGGCCGGCATCGTTATCGAAGGGTATGGCGCGGTGACGTCGATCGGAGAACTCTGCGAAGTCACGCGAGAAGACGGCGGCGCCCCGCTGATGGCCGAAGTGGTCGGGTTCCGAGGCGACCGCGTGCTCATGATGCCGCTGGGCGACATCCGGGGCATTGGTCCCGGCAGCCGCCTCATTATCAAAGGCCGACCGGCCTCCGTCTCGGTGGGGCCCCGTCTGTTGGGCCGCGTCCTGGACGGACTTGGCGAGCCGCTGGACGGGCTGGGCGCCATCGAGGCGGAAGCCCAGTATCCGCTGTACCGATCGCCGATGAATCCGCTCGAGCGACGGCCGATCACGGAACCGTTGGATGTGGGCGTGCGAGCCATCAACGGCTTGCTGACGTGCGGACGCGGGCAGAAGATCGGCATTTTCGCCGGGTCGGGAGTCGGCAAAAGCATTCTTTTGGGCATGATCAGCCGAAATACGGTGGCCGACGTCAGCGTGATCGCGCTTATCGGCGAGCGCGGACGGGAAGTGAAGGAATTCTTGGAGCGAGACCTTCGGCCCGACGGTCTCAAGCGATCCGTGGTGATTGTCGCGACCTCCGATCAGCCCCCTCTCGTGCGCCTTCGCGGCGCGTTTCTCGCCACCGCGATCGCCGAATATTTTCGAGATCAGGGACAACATGTGCTGCTGTTGATGGATTCGTTGACTCGTTTTGCTCATGGACAGCGGGAGGTGGGACTCGCGATTGGAGAACCGCCGACGACGAAAGGCTATACCCCGTCCGTGCTGGCGCTGCTGCCGAAGCTTCTCGAGCGGGTCGGTACCTGCAATGGTCCGGGCACCCTCACCGGCTTATATACCATTCTTGTCGAGGGAGACGACCTGGCGGATCCGATCGCCGACTCCGCGCGCTCCATTTTGGACGGCCATATCGTGCTGTCCCGCGATCTCGTGACCAGGAGTCATTTCCCCGCGATCGACATTCTTCAGAGCACGAGCCGGGTCATGCGCCGGATCGTGACCCCGGCGCATCAGGCGGCCGCGCGCACCCTGGTTGAGCTTCTCTCCACCTATACCCGTGCCGAGGATCTAATCAATCTCGGCGCCTACAAGCCCGGCGCCAATGACCGGCTTGATCGAGCCGTCAAAGCCATCGACGACATCAATGCGTATCTCAAACAGGACGTGGATGAGCCCGGAGGGTTGAGTATTTCGGTGGAGGCCTTGATCAAACTGGCGGAGCGCGCACGATGAATCTCAAGATCATGCGGAACTATCGGTCTCAACTCGAAACCATGCTGCGCGCAGAACTGGTCGAGCTTGAGCGGGCCTTGGAGACTGCGATCAGAAAACGGCGGACTCTCATGGACCGCGCCGATGCCGATCTGCGTCAATTCTTCGGGACGGGACAGGGCCCGCTCGGAGCCGATGAGACGGCGCTGCGGTATACCGTCTGGGAACAGTTGGGGGAGGCGATTCGTCATTTCGATGAGATGATCGTCCACGCCCGGACACGACGCGATGTGAAGCAGGCGGAGATGGTGGAAGCCGCACGAGAGGCGAAGAAGTTGGACATTCTGGTCCAACGGCAGGCTCGGCGGCTGCGGCTCGAAGAGCTTCGGCAAGACCAACGGGCGCTTGATGAAGCGGCCTCCCGCCGTCATGGGTGTCCCGCGCAATGAGGTGTCATCCATGTGTTGGCTGAGGAGGCAACAGAGGCCGACCACAACAGGCCGGCAGCTCAGCCCTCCAACCCATCTGCTGATCGGCTGCGCCCTCATGGTCCTGTGGGCCGGAAATCTCTGGTTGCGTGAGCCGGCCGTCACAGGCGCGACCACGCCGGCGCAAGCGGAGGCCGTGCCGGATCCCTCGGGTGAGTCCACCGCTCCTCCGCCCGCCGAGAAGTGTGCATCCCCCGTCGGCCCCGCGTTAGAGGTGCCCCGTGAACTGCTGGAGCTGCTCAACCAACGCAAGCTGGCGCTCGATCGGCGCGAAGAAGCCGTGCGGACGGCCGAGGCGCGGCTGAAGACCTTACGAGATGAGATGGAAGGCATGCTCTCGCGATATGAGCAAGCGGTGAAAACCACCGAAACCAAACGGCGAGACGCAAAGCAGAAGCAGCTCGCCGCCGAGCAAGCCGCCTATCAGGCTAGCCTAGGGC
>JBOHOS010000499.1:0-5558 GCA_050731295.1 Nitrospiraceae bacterium
CTTAACCACATTTCAAAAATAATGACCGCGCTTGCCGGTATTTTCCCTGCATTCGCGCGCTTCCAGACACCCGGTGAGCACCACGTCGTTGGCGCCTCAAAATCCTGCCGGTGCTCGCACCCTCTCAGACACGCTCATTCTTCCACCGACCTCGTCGGAAAAGCAAAATGCCGGCTACCGTCTGCACTGAATAGGCGACCGTGACGGCCACGAAGACGCCGCGTGGGCCGAATTCGCCGGGTACCGCCAAGAGATAGGCCATGGGAATCTTGAAGACCCAGAAGCAGGCGAGGTTCAGGAGCATCGGCGTCATCGTGTCGCCGGCGCCGTTGAACGCCTGCACGATGACCATGCCGTAGGCGTAGAACAGGAACCCGAACGCCAGGATGCGAAGGCAGTCCACCCCATAGGCTCCCACTGACGCTTCACTCGTGAAGATCCCGACAATGGGATCGGGCAGGATGGTCAAGGCGAGACCGACCACCCCGAGGAACACAAAGTTATAGAGGCCCGCGACCCACACCGACCGCTCCGCACGGTCTGGTTTGCCGGCTCCCAGATTCTGCCCGACCAGCGTGGCGGCGGCGTTGGCCATGCCCCAGGATGGCAAAAGCGCGAAGACCATCACGCGGGTGGCGATCGTGTAACCCGCCAATGCCGCGCTTCCGAACTCCGAGAGAATGCGAACGAGGCCAAGCCAGCTCGTCGTCTCGACCAACATCTGGAGCGTGCCGTTGCCGGCGATGCGCATGAGGCCACCCAAGATCTCCGCATCAGCGCGCACATGTTGCTTCCGGACGGTCACGCGCCCACGGCCGCGCGTGAGCACGAAGAATTGGTAGACAACCCCGAGGCCGCGTCCGATCGTGGTCGCGACGGCTGCGCCGGTGACGCCCATCTCGGGCAGCGGGCCGAGGCCGAAGATGAAACAGGGCCCCAGCACGATGTTGAGGATATTCGCCAACCACAGCGAGCGCATCGCAGTGGCCGCATCGCCTGCGCCGCGGAAGATGGCGTTCAGGACGAAGAGGAGCACGATGGTGATGTTTCCGCCGAGCATGAGCTGCGCGTAGCCCGATCCGGTCGCGACGACCGACGGAGAGGCGCCCATGAGCGCGAGCAAGGAAGGGCCGAACAGGGCGCCTCCCGCACCGATGACCAGCGCCACCAGGATGGAGACCGCGATGATGTGCACGGCGGCGACTCCGGCCCCATCCGGATCTTTCTCGCCGGTACGGCGGGCGACGACCGCCGTGGCGGCCGTCGAGAGTCCCAATGCCACCGCGTAGATCATGGCAAGCAGCGACTCCGTGAGTCCGACGGTGGCGATGGCGTCCGAGCCCAGTTTCGAGACCCAAAAAATGTCCACGACGGCGAACAGCGACTCCATCGCCATTTCCATCACCATCGGGACGGCCAACAGAATCGTCGCGCGTCCGATGGGGACCTGGGTGAAGTCCTGCTGCGAACCGCGAAGCGCCTCTCGGATCGTGGCCCACACGCCGGCCGGGCCACCCGCTCGGCCGCGTACGGGTTCGGTTGGCCGACCGTTCATCCGCATCAGTCGTGAGTTCCTTGAGGATGCTCGGCGGGCCATAAGATAGCCGCCATCCGGCGAGTCTCGTCAGTTCTGGTGGGATCGAGATGGAGATGGTCGTAGCGCGACTGGACAAGAAAACGTTCGTCTTCATTCGCGGGGCCGCCGCGGTCCAGAATGGCAGTGACCGTGCGATCGAAGTAGCTGCCGAAGTCCGGCCGGCGGCCGTCGAGATCTCGAAATCCATACTCCTTCGCGAGGGTCCAAGACGCCCAGACCTTTCCCGCCTTCCGGCTGACGTTCGGGTCGGCGGCCAAGGCTGCGACGGCGCGCCCGACGTAGCAGGGCGTCTCCGACTCGGCAAAGTGCGGGTCTTGGCGGACCGCGTCCTGCCAATTTGCCTCCGTGACCCCGAAGCGATCCAGCATAGCTTCGGAGCGCAGGAAGCCGGGCGTAACGGCCAGTGATGTCACGCCCCGGTCGCGCAGGTCCGCCGCCATCGCATAAGCCAGACGGATGGCCGTGCTCTTCGCCAGATTGTAGAAGAGGTTCCCGCGGTAGCCGAAAAAGTCGCCGTCCGTCACCTCGACAATCAAGCCAGTGTTGCGCTCGACCATCAGCGGCGCGCCATGGCGGCTCGTGATGATGTGCGTGTGGACCGCGCGCTGAAGCATGAGCAGGCCCTTCTCGACCTCGAGCTCCCAGAAGGGTTTGCCCCATTCGGTCAGCTCGTCCCCGCCCCAAATGTCGTTGACGAGCAGGTCGAGGCGGCCGTGCTCACGACGAACGCGCGCGAAGAGGGCCCGGACCTGCTCTTCCAAGGAGTGATCGACCTGGACCGGTACGCCGAGGCCGCCGGCGGCCGTGACCAGGTCCGCCGTTTCTTCGATGGTCTCGGGTCTGCTCGGTGTGGCGGGCCTCCCGCGTATGCTCCGACCGGAGCAGTAGACCGTCGCGCCCGCCTCCCCAAGCATGCGGGCGATTCCTCGGCCGGCGCCGCGCGTCGCTCCGGCGACCACGGCAACTTGGCCTTCAAGGGGTTTGTTTATACGAAGAGACTCTTTCATATCACGACCATTATGACATTGGTGGAAGGGAAACGGCGACAGTGAGGAGGGTCGTCCCATTGACTCCTGCGACCGGCGGCGACACAATGTGGCGTCATCGGAACGGCGTTCAGATTAACCTAGATCAGGGAGGTCCTTATGAGAACGTTCGTGGTTGCCGCCGCTGTGTTTGTCTTCGCGTTCGTCGGCGTGTCTTCCATCGTCCAGGCCGGAGATGTGAAGGCCAAGATGGAAGAGATGAAGGGTGACGTGAAGGCGAACACCGAAAAGGCCAAAGGGGAGACGAAGGCGTTGGTGGAGGAAGCCAAGGGCAATGATGCCAAGGCTGAACTCGAACGCGCGAAGGGAGAAGTGAAAGCAGGCGGAGAGAAAGCCAAAGCCAAAATGAAAGAGATGAAAGCCAAGACCGAGTAACTTGCCGACAGTCGGCAATGCCACGGCCTGTGACGCAGACTGCGCCACAGGCCGTTTTCTTTGTGCGTCTGGTGAAGAAAATAGAGAGCCTCGGCTTGCCGGAGTAGGGCATAATGCGCTAATCAGTGCTCAACGCGACGGTCCACGCCACACGAGGGATGGAGAGATTATCATGGCTGACAAGAAAATCATCGCTGTTGTCGGGGCAACCGGCGCGCAGGGGGGCGGTTTGGTCCGCGCCATCTTGAATGACAAGAGCGGCGAGTTCGCTGTGCGCGCACTGACACGGGACCTCAATTCCGACAAGGTCAAAGAACTGGCCAAGCTGGGCGCGGAGGTGGTCGCTGCCGATTTGGACGATGTCGACAGTCTGACGGGTGCGTTCACAGGCGCGTATGGCGCGTTCTGCCTCACCAACTTCTGGGAGCACTCCTCGCCTGAGAAGGAGTTGAATCAGGCCAAGAACCAGGCGCAGGCGGCGAAGCACGCCGGCATTCAACACGCCGTCTGGTCCACCCTTGAAGACACGCGACGGTGGGTTCCGCTCAGCGACAATCGCATGCCGACTCTGATGGGCAAGTACAAAGTCCCACATTTCGACGCCAAGGGAGAGGCGAACCAGGAGTTCACCAAGCTCGGCGTGCCCACGACGTTCCTGCACACATCGTTCTACTGGGACAACTTTATTTACTTCGGGATGGGACCCAAGAAAGGCCCGGACGGCAAGCTGGCGCTGACTCTGCCGATGGGCGACAAGAAGCTTCCGGGCATCGCGGCCGAGGACATCGGCAAATGCGCCCTCGGCATCTTCAAGAAGGGCCGCGAGTTCATCGGCAAGACCGTTGGTATCGCCGGCGAGCACTTGACCGGCGCGCAAATGGCCGCCGCGTTCAGCAAAGCGCTGGGACAGGAGGTGCGCTACAACAACGTCCCGCCGGAGGTGTATCGCAACTTCGGTTTTCCAGGCGCGGACGATATCGGCAACATGTTCCAGTTCAAGCGGGATTTCGAGTCGGTCTACTGCGGCGCGCGGGATCTCGCATTCAGCCGGTCGCTCAACCCAAATCTGCAGACCTTCGAGACGTGGCTGGCCCGGAGCAAGAGCCGGATTCCGTTGGCGTAGCGTGAACGGCAGCGAAGGAGGTCTTGCCTGCGCACAGTAGGGAATGAACGGGCGTGCGGAGGGCGAGAAAACCCACCGTCCATTTTATTCGATGTATTTGGAAAGAAGATGCAAGCAGTGAGGACCGACAATGCATGGAGTTTATTCTGGATCAGCCCTGAAGGTAAGAGGCGTCGTGTCGACGACGTGATCGTCCCGTCATCGCTTTCTGAAGAGGAGCTGCCTGGGTATCTCGATGATCTCTACCATGAGTACGCAACCAACACGCATCCGAGTGTTCTCAGAATCCATTAACCATCTTGCACTCGAGTTGACACCTCGCTCGATCAAAACGTGGCCTGTCCTCGATTTCTTCAAGGTACTACCCCATTACCCATTGCAGGGCGTGGTGGGCGCACAGATTTGATTCACACCATTCGATGAAAGGAGCCGGCTATGCTTCGATGGTGGCTGTCGGTCGTCTTCATGCTGGTTGCCGCGCCAAGTTTTTCGGCAGATTTCAAATTAAGCAGTCCGGAGATCAAAGAACAAGGAAAGATTGCGGACCAGCAAGTATTCTCCGGATTTGGGTGTAGCGGCGGCAATGTCTCTCCGGAGCTTCACTGGCAGAATGCTCCGAAGGAGACCAAAAGTTTCGCGGTGACGGTCTATGATCCGGACGCCCCGACCGGCAGCGGCTGGTGGCACTGGGTGATTTTCAACATCCCGGCCACCGTCAACACACTTCCTGCCGACGCCGGAAAGCCGGACGGCAAGGCAGTGCTTGAGGGCACGATGCAAAGCATGACTGATTTTGGCCAGCCTGGATATGGCGGTCCCTGTCCACCGGCCGGCGACAAACCGCACCGGTACATTTTTACGGTCTATGCGCTGAAAGTGGATCAGCTTCCGCTCAAGAAAGACGCCTCCGGCGCGATGGTCGGGTTTTATCTCAAGCAGAATGCTTTGGCCAAATCGTCACTGACCGCGCTTTATGGGCGCTGAGGCAGGAAGGCCGGATTGAGGTAAAAAGAGGGAGATTTTTTATGAAAGTGATCGTCATCGGCGCAACGGGTACGATCGGGCAAGCCGTAGTGAAGAAGCTGTCAGCTCGCCATGAGGTCATCAAGGTCGGGCACAAAGGCGGCGAGTATCATGTGGACATTGGTTCGGCCGAGTCGATCAAGAAACTCTACGAGACCATCGGGACCGTTGACGCGATCGTGTCCACCGCCGGTCTCGCTGCATTTAGAACTCTCGAACAGTTGACGGATGATGACTTCCTTCTGAGCGTGTCCAACAAGCTGATGGGGCAGGTGAATCTCATTCGCATCGGGGTCCCGTACACTCGCCCAGAGGCCTGAGAGCGCCGCGATTGAAGCACAGTAGGGGCGGGGGGGCGTCCGGCCGACTCATTCGATAACGTGCGGGGCAACGT
>JBOHOS010000500.1:0-1219 GCA_050731295.1 Nitrospiraceae bacterium
TTCAAACCGCATCTGTCTCACCTCCTGTCGCACCCTCGCCCGTGTCATAGTGCCCCTCCTTGAGGAGCCACCCTAACCCGGACAGATCATGTGCTACAAAACCCGGACAGATGATGTGCTATCTACACCGAGATCATCAAACTCGAACCAGCCTGATTGACTATTGCGGCAACCGCAGTTATCGACGGCGCGGACCGAAAGATCGCGGACCGTAAAACCTCGGCCCATTAAATCGTGGCCCGTAAAATCGTTGGCCATAGAACCCAGGGCCGAATAACCGGGGACCGTAGAATGGAGGGCCGTAGTAATACCCCGGCAGGCCAAAGTACAGGGACAGGCCCGGTGACGAATAGGCGTACCCAGGATCGATATAGCCGGGATACGCCCGTGCTGGTGGCGTCACATAGACGTTTGCAGGCCGGGAAGTAGATTGCCTTTCCGCGAGTCGTCGTTCGAGATCATCGCTCACCGAGGCTTGCCGATCGATCTGATCGCGTAGTTGTCCGAGCAGTCCCTTCTGCGCCCGCAGCTCCTCCTCGACTTTTCCCGTCTTGCTCTGTTGCATCTCGATATAGGCGTACAGACAATTCAGATGCGCGTCGCCTGTGTACGCCAGGCATTCCTCCGGTGCGCGGAAATTTGGTGCGCTGCTCGCAGACCGAGGTGGCGGCGTAACAGCTTGCGAGGGACGCTCTGTCTGATCGGCACGTCTTCCTTGGAGCTCGTGCCCGCTGGACGTCCCGTCGACCCGTTCGCGTTGCTCGCGTAGCTGCTCGATCATTTCTCTCTCTGCGTCGATCCTCTCTTCGATGGTTCCCGTATTCTCCTGTTCCACCACGATATGTTCATACAGACACTGGAGATGAGTCTTGCCTGTAGAGGCCTGACACTCCTCGGGAGAACGGAACCCTCCGGCCTGAACAACTCCTGAAACCAAAACAGTGAGCCACAGCGCAACGGGCAGAGTCCCGGCCAACCACCATGCAATTCCCTGCCAACGATTCACATGGTTGGTTTCAAAACGTCTCATTGGCTGTTCCCTCCCTGTAGTTAGGCACCAGATATAACAGGAAGTCCCTTACTCGTTATCTATAACGTACCACCCGCAGATGCGTTGACACCAGAGGGAAAAGATCCCTGTGCCGCATGCACTCTAATAAGAAGTAAGACTCCAGTCCAATAGACGAACGTTCCGCCCGACGAGATACTGGCCCCATCG
>JBOHOS010000501.1:0-1660 GCA_050731295.1 Nitrospiraceae bacterium
AGGTAGAGTTGATCGGCGTAACACCAGCGCCACGGCTTCTCGGCCTCAAATGATTGGATAATGGGATGAGTCGTCGTGTGATAATGCTTCGTCGCATGCTTGTTCTTTGATGAATCGCAGCAGCCCACGTGCCCACAGGTCAGGCAGAGGCGCAGCTGCACCCACGTGTCTCCGGTCTTCAAACATTCTTCACAACCATTCGCGCTCGGCGTGACCTCGTGTATCTGATTCAAATGGGTGCATGGTGTCGGCATGGGTGCTTCTCCTTCGGCTCAGCCACGGAGCGATGACGACGCGTCGGCCATTCCCTGATCAACGTGTGTCAGTTCGTTGCCTTGAAGACTTCAGCCAGTGTCTTCCCGTATGGATAAAACATCTCGGCTCGTCCGCTGTCCCGTTGCCAGGCCTCGCGAAGCGCCGGGGTGGCGATATCCCAGTCCGGACGGATGTTACGCGTGATCTCGCGCAGGTCGTGTCGAAGTTCTTCAATGGTGGGACGTCCCCAGTACCAGTAGCCGTTGTAGATTTTGAAAATCTTCAATCCCGGCTCGAGCACGAGGGTGTGGGGAATCATAGGATCGTGATCAGGATCGGTATATTCCGCAATATCCAGATCCTTCTGAACCTTCCGGCCCGGGTCGGAGAGAAAGGGCCATTGCGCACCGAGTCCATCTCGGAACTCATTGGTCTGAAGGAGGTTGTCCGTAGAGATGGTCACGACACGCGCATAGCCGACTTTCAGCTCCGGATAGAACTCGACCAGATGTCGAAGCTGGCGTCGATCCTTGGGACAGTAATGGCCCCGGGACAGGACGACGATCATCGGATCGATTCCCTGAAGCTCGGAAAGCTTCCTTCGGCTTCCCGTCTGGTCCGGAAGCTCATAATCGGGGAATGCTGCCCCTACTTGTATGCCTGGTCTCATGAATGTCCCCTTTCGCGTATTCTCCAATCCGTCATCCAACGCGCAATCACAGTCTCCGTCAGTCATGCCCATCGCCGGTTAAGCGCTCGTCGTCTTTAATGCTTGTCCCCGTCGCTCTCGGCGCGGTGAAGATCAATGATCGTGCCGGCCTCATTCACTTCCGCGGTGACCAACGCGCCTTCCTCGATCCCTCCTGTTTTGATCTCCAGCCGCTCGATCGGGAAGACTTTCTCGCCTTCAGGAGTCCAGAGCTTGATCTGCTTCTTCATGAGACCGACGTAGATCAATTTGCCGGTAATGAAGCGATGGATTCCCTTCTGGCCTTTCGGATGCACATCAATGACCGTGTTGTTCTCGTTCACCCAGATCGTCATTTCATCGCCGACCTTGGGGACGGCATGACCATGCCGAAGGGCCGAGTTTGCGGTCGTGGTGAGCGTGCCGGCTGGGGTCTTGATCGTCAGGAGTCCTGATTTTTCTGCGGTCACGACCCCCGTGACTTTCATGTGATGCTGGCCATGCTCTTCAGCCTCCGCGTTCGCGCTAACGGGCATGATGAAAAGCATGCCGATTAGCGCCGGCAATACGATGGCGAGATAAATTCTATGATGCATGGTTCCTCCTTGTTGTCGTAGTGAGCCGATGAGCAGGGGGGAGGTAGTTTATATAAGGACACGCGCGAGCAGACCTATCAGCGGACAATCCATTCTTGTCATCCGCTGGATGACGCAACCG
>JBOHOS010000502.1:0-1332 GCA_050731295.1 Nitrospiraceae bacterium
CGCGGTCACCGGTATGGAAGTGATCTCGAACGGAGTGGCGGCCTTCAAACGGCCGGAATCTAAAAACGCTGCCCTCACGATGGTCGGCATGTCGGTCATCCTCGGCACCCTATTCATGGGGATCAGCGTGCTGGCCTATCAATACGGCGTGCTGCCTCGGCAAAATGAGACGATCGTCTCGCAAATCGCCCGGCTGACCTTCGGCAGCGGCGTGCTGTATTATCTGGTCCAGGCCTCGACCATGCTGCTCCTCGTCATGGCGGCCAACAGCAGTTTTGCCGGATTTCCTCACTTAGCTTCCATCCTGGCTCAAGATAGTTACATGCCTGCGCAAATGAAGAATCGGGGAGACCGGCTCGTCTTCTCCAACGGGATCATCATTCTCGGCCTGATGGCCGGCGCTTTGATCGTGATCTTTCGCGGTGAGACCCATGCCATCATCCCTCTGTACGCCGTCGGCGTCTTTCTTTCGTTTACCTTGGCGCAGGCCGGCATGGTTCGGTATTGGATGAGTAAGGGACAACGCCATTGGCGCAAGAAGCTGGCCATCAACGGGATCGGCGCCGTCGTGACCGGCGTCGCGACCGTCATCATCGCAAGCACGAAATTCCTGCATGGCGCCTGGATTGTCATCGGCCTCATTCCCATGCTCATTGCCTTCTTCCGGTCGATCCATCGGCATTACGAAGCGGTCGATGAGCAGGTGCAGCTCGAACGAGATCATCGCCCGCCGCAGCCGAAGCGAAATACGGTGATCATTCCCATCAGCGGCGTCAATCGCGCCGTTCTCCGGGCTTTGGATTACGCGCGCAGTCACTCCTCGGATGTGCGGGCGGTGCTGGTCAATGTGGACAAGGAAGAAACCGCGCTCACTGAAATCAAATGGGCGCAATGGGGCTGTGGTGTGCATCTGGTCGTGCTTCCGTCTCCATACCGTTCCGTGCTCCGCTCGCTGTTGGAGTACATCGAAGAGTTGCTCCAGAAGGATCCGAACGGCTGGGTCACGGTCGTGCTGCCTGAAATTCTTCCGGCACGATGGTGGCAGAATATCCTCCACAACCAGCGCGCGCTGATGCTCAAAGCGGCATTGCTCTTCAAAGAACGGGTGATACTCACGGATGTGCCGTTTCACTTAGAAAGGTGAACGACTCGATGAAAAATGCAAAATTAAAAATTCAAAATGTCGTTGGGGTTCCGGCCTTTGCATTTTGCATTGTAAATTTTACATTTTTCATTGGTCTGCTTCCGCAGGCGCATGCGTTCAAGATCGTGAGTCCCGACGACAGCAGCGTCTTGAGGTCGGGCGCCACCGTGCCGGCCAAGGTGGATCTG
>JBOHOS010000503.1:0-1658 GCA_050731295.1 Nitrospiraceae bacterium
GTTCCGGATCTTCTCCGGGGAAACCTGAAAAAACCTGTAGAACGCCGCATTGGCCGACACGACCCGCAAGCCGCCATCGAGGACCAGCAGGGGGTGCCGCACCGTCGCGACGATGCTTTCGGCAAAAGCCTGCGCCTCCGTGATCTGCTGTTCGGCGCGCTTGAGCCGGCTGACGTCTGTAAAGGTGAGGACCAGCCCGTCAATCTGCGTCTCGTCCCGCTGGTAGGGCGTGATGCGCAGGGTGTACGAATGACCGTCCTGCGCGGCAACCTCACGCTCCTTGGGGGCCAGTGTGCGGAGCACCTCAGCGGCATCCTCCGCGAGGTGTTCGGACGTGAACTGCGTGGTGAAATCGTTAATGGGCCGCCCGATATCCCCCTTGGTGAGGTGGATCAGAAGCTGTATCGGGGGGGTGAATCGCTTGATCCGGAGCGTCTTATCCAGGAATAGGATGGCGACGTCCTGACTATTCAAGAGATTGAGCATGTCATTGGAGTTGTCCGACAGTTGCTCCATCTTGCTTTGGAGTTCGGCATTGACCGTGGTGAGTTCTTCGTTCAACGATTGCAGCTCCTCCCGCGAGGCCTCCAACTCCTCATTGGTGCTTTGCAATTCCTCCACGGTGGACGCCCACTCCTCGTTCGTGGCCGTGAGCTCCTCCTTAGCGACACCCAAATCATGAAACGCATTGTGCAACTGCTCTTTGGTCGTCTGCAGTTGCCGTTCGAGCGTGCTCGGTTTCTCCCGCTTCCGTTTGCCAGGAGGCCTTTCACGGGGCGGCTGTTCGCGGGACGGAGTCCCTCCGGCGCTGGTGAACGTGATCATGAGCAGTCCTCGCTCCTGGTCCGGTTCACGCATTCGGCGGACGGTGACGTCCACCCGTCGGATGAGGCCGTTTGTCTTGACGGTACGTCCCTTCAGCATGATCGGCGCATCTTGGGAGGCGGCTTTCCGGACGGATGAGAGCAAGTCAAGTTTCAATCCCTCACGGATCATCGTAAAGAGGTTGGGATGCAAAGTCGGCTCGCCCATCGCCGGCTCCAAATAGGCGCCGGTCTGTCCATGAATGTAGAAGATCTCCCCTTGCTGATTGATGATGACCGAGGGCGGTAGATGCTGTTGGAGGAGCAACCGCGGAAAATCCTCCGCCACAGGGCCGGCTTTCTGGGGCCGCATCGCGCCGCTTCGGTCCTGGACCGAGCCCAGGTATGCCTTCGGGACTTCACGTGACATGGCATAGGCAGTTGCAGGCGCATGCCTGCGTCGGAACACCTTCCATTTCTGGTCGATGGCCATGAAGAGGTCCGGGCACGAGCTCGTGGTTTCAGACATGCCCAGGAACAGCAGTCCATTGGGCTTGAGAGCATGGTGAAAGAGCCGGAGGATTTGCTGCTGCATCCGGGGCTCCAGATAGATCAGGAGATTTCGGCAGCAGAGGACATCCACCTGCGTAAACGGCGGGTGCCCGACCATATCTTGTTTCGCAAAGGTCATCATTTCCCGGATGTCTTTTCGCACGACGAAGACATGGTCTTCTTTCGTGAAGTACTTCGACAGATGGTCGGGGGCGATTTCCGCCGCGATGCCCTCGGGGTACCGGCCCGCTCGCGCGGTCTGCACGGCTCGCTCATCGACGTCCGTGGCGAACAGTTTGACGG
>JBOHOS010000504.1:0-3167 GCA_050731295.1 Nitrospiraceae bacterium
CCGTCAAACTGCAGATGCGAGAGATGATGCCGGACCAATCCCATAATCCGGGTCGCGAGCTCTTTTGATGTACCCAGTTTATCGAGAAAAGAGGACACAGGGTCTGCACACTCGGCATGGCCAGGTGATCGGATATGACCATCGATGACCGCTGTCGTCGACGGCTTCCCCAGATCATGGCACAGGGCCGCGAGCAACAAGACCGCGCGTTCATGGCCTTCGAGTCCCTCGCGTACCGCGATCTGGGCCGCTTGATCGACCACGAGCAGCGTATGTGTCCACACATCGCCTTCAGGATGCCAGGCGGGATCTTGAGGACAGCCCTGGAGCGCGACGAGTTCAGGATACATCGCCGTCCATCCGATCTCCTGGAGGAAACGCAGTCCCAGTGACGGGTGGACCGCCCAGGTCGCCCACTTCTCCCATTCTCCCCATATCCGCTCCGGGGTCAGGGTCGGATATTCGTGGAACAGCCCCCGGCAGAGGGCGAGTGTTTCCGGAGCCGGAGTCAATTCAAATCGGCTGATGAATTGCATCCCCCGGAGCACGCGCAGCGGATCTTCGGCAAACTGAGGGCTGGTGTGGCGGAGAATGCGGAGCTTCAGATCCCGTTGCCCGTTGAACGGATCGAGCAGCTCTTCCGTGGCCGGATCGATAGCCATGGCATTCATCGTAAAATCGCGCCGGGCGGCGGCCTCTTCCAGCGACATCCACGGATCGCTCAACACCTCAAAGCCACGATGCCCCATCCCGACCTTCGATTCTCGCCGCGGAAGCGAGATATCGATCGGATAGTGATGCAGCTTAATGACGCCAAACGATTGGCCAACCAGATCAATGTCAAACGCAGAACCCAGAACGTCGATCAACTGTTGAGGGGCGAGCTCATAGACTTCAAGATCGAGATCGCTGGGACGTGAACTCAGGAGGAGATCCCGCACGCAGCCTCCGACCAGCAGCGGCCGGCCCCCCGTCTCACGGATCAGGCGACAGAGCCGCTCGAAGATGGGTTGAATATCCGGATGAATGGCGAGCATGGCGCGAGTCTCAGGAGGAGTCTACCGTCGCGACGGATAGATTGTACACCGGTCCAGTGACCACAAAGCGGCCGTCCTCATAGTGGTAGAATGAGGGCATGATGAGCGCCGAGCGAAGGAATTTCTTTGACACGGGATATGCCTGTTTCTACTCTAGAAGTACGCTAGGGGAACCATCATGCAAGAACGGACATTAACGCTGGAATATTGGAAGGATGGGGATTGGTATGTCGGGCAGCTTCGCGAAGTACCTGTACTACTGTTCCCCGGCTTTTCCCGGTAGCAGTGATGGGCTTCGTCGTTCAGCACCAAGATGTTCTTCAGGCCCATCAAATCCGGCATTACCCGCTGTAGCATCCGCCCCTCTGTTTCAAGGGTGTTCAGTTCTCGCCGCGACCTTGCAGGAGCGAACGCCCGCCCTTTGAGAGGTCGATGCGTTCGCGGAGTTTAAAGGTGTGGTAGTTGGTGATGACGATCTTGGCGCGGTCGAGATCACCGAGCATGTCGTTGGGGACGATCTCGCGGCTCTGGTAGTAGCTGTCGGGATCGTTGGGTTGAAGCACTCGGAGCCGATCGCGGATCGTTAGGCCCGGGACCACGATCAGGAAGCCGCGGGTGAACTTCTTGCTGTTCGGCCGTCGTACGGCGTTGATCGTCTGCCAGGAGATGAGCATGGCCATGACGGTGGTCTTGCCCGCCCCCGTGGCCAGCTTCAGCGCGAGACGCATCAACTCCGGGTTGGCGTCGTGGTTCGCGCTGGCGAGGTGTTCTAGAAAGGCCTTCCCGGCCTTCTCATTCGGCGCGACCTCCGTCAGCCAGATGGCGCTTTCCACCGCTTCGACCTGGCAGAAGAATGGCCGAATGCTGCTGAATGTGTGGTGCCGCCAGTGTTGCGGTAAGCGAGCTGTTCTTGTGTCGAAAGCCCTTTGCCTTCGTCGAACACTAGCGAGGCCTGTTTCCCCAAACCTTAACCGGCAAATGGTGGAACGGCCGGCTGTGAGCCGGCCGCTCAGTGATGCGGAAACGCTTCGGCACTGGGGCCGCCGGCTTATTTTTCAATATCGAAGTCGTCGTTTTTCCACCAGCGCCACCCGCCCTCCAACTCCATCACCGGATAACCCTTACCGGTGAATTTCACCGCCGCGGTCGCCGCCAGATGGCAGACGTGGGAATAGCAGTAGAGCACGTTGGTCTTATCCTTGCGAAGTCCCGCGAGCGTGTCCCATTTGTCTTTCGGAAGATTCACCGCTCCCGGAATGTGTCCCTCAGCGTAATCTTCCGCGGCTCGCACATCCACCACATTAACTTCATTGTTCTTCATCATCCGCTCAAGTTCGACCGGTCCGGTGGTGAACGCCATCTTGGCCTCGAAGTATTCTTTCGCCTTTGCCGGATCATGGATCTTTGTTTCTGTTGCCATGGATCTCCTCCTTGTTAATCCTTACTGTCTTTGACTGTCTTTCTCATACGGGCTCCTCCCGATCGAATGGCTGCTTCTGCGATCTCTCCTTCGCGAGTGTATGGACCATGCTCTTAGCGCTGGATCACTCACGGTCTGAATCCTCGAGCTCCGTCATGTCGTCGCCGGACGGCCTGTGTCGTAGTAAAAACGCTCATGAACGATCTTGCCGTCTCGCCACTTCGCCGCTGAAACCTGCTCCAGCCGCATCGGCTTCTCGTCTACCAACACGCACTCCTAAAAGGTCACATTCTCTCCCGCGGCCATCGTGCTGACCGAGAATCCTTTCCATTCCTTCACCGAACTGATGAATTGCTTCTCCCGCTCGATATTCGCGTCCAAGCCGACGGTTGGCTTGTTGCCGTTATCCTGCATGACGGTATCGTGGGCGTAAAACTCTTTCAACGCCTCGACGATCTTGCCCTGTTCAATAGGCGAATGAGATCGCGAAGCCGATCCAAGAGGCTGACCTGGTTGTAGGCATGTGTCTCTCCTCGGTTAGAGGTTGATGTGGTCTGGGACGGTCCGACGTCCTTGCGCTGATCAACCGTGCGCGGACGCTTGAGCCATGGCTCGTTCGAAGAGTGACGCAAGCGTGCCAGGCTCCTGCGCGCCGGCAATCACCCATGCCTCATTGATGACGAAATGAGGGACGCCGCGTATGCGCATGC
>JBOHOS010000505.1:0-1279 GCA_050731295.1 Nitrospiraceae bacterium
CCGGACCCCGTGATGGACCTCGTACCGTTCTTTCAATCCGCGAAGGATCGAGATGGTGTTTTCGACCGACGGTTGGTTGACGATCACGGGCTGGAAACGCCGTTCGAGCGCGGCATCCTTCTCGATGTGTTTGCGATATTCATCGAGCGTGGTTGCTCCGATCAGGTGCAATTCACCTCGCGCCAGCATGGGCTTGAGGAGATTTGCCGCGTCCATCGATCCTTCGGCGGCGCCGGCTCCCACGACCGTATGCAATTCGTCGATAAACAGGAGGATCTGTCCTTGGGCGCCCTGGATTTCCTTCAAGACGGCCTTCAGCCGTTCTTCAAATTCGCCGCGGAACTTCGCGCCCGCGACGAGCGCGCCCATGTCCAACACGATCAAGCGTTTTTGCTTGAGACTTTCCGGAACGTCGCCCTTGACGATGCGTTGAGCGAGGCCCTCCACGATCGCGGTCTTGCCGACCCCCGGCTCTCCGATCAACACGGGGTTGTTCTTTGTGCGCCGTGATAGAATTTGGATGACGCGCCGGATTTCGTCGTCCCGCCCGATCACCGGATCCAGCTTCCCCTGACCGGCCAGCTTCGTGAGATCGCGCCCGTACTTTTCCAGCGCCTGGTAGGTCCCCTCCGGGTCCTGGCTGGTGACCCGCTGGTTTCCGCGAATCTGCTGCAGGGCCGACAGAAGGCGATCCCGCGTCAGGCCGAGTCGCCGAAAGACGCCGCCCTCGTCAACCATCGCCAGCAGGGCGTGTTCCACGCTCAGATACTCGTCTCGCAACCCCTGCATTTCCTGTTCGCCACGGGTCAGAACCTGTGACAACCGTGAGGAGAGATGAATTTGCCCCGGTCCGGCGCCCGCGCCCTGGACTTGGGGCAGCTTCGTCAATGTCTGCTCCGCGGCCTGCTTGACCGCCGAAACCGACACTCCGGCCTGTTCAAGCAGGGGGGCGGCCATGCCGCTTGTCTGCTCCACGAGGGCCAGCAGGAGATGTTCGACATCAATGCCTTGGTGGCTGCGTCGCATTGCATAGGCCGATGCCGCCTGCAAGGCTTCCTGAAGCTTGACCGTCATTCGATTCATATCCATTTTGGAGTGCTCCTTCTTTCGGCGGTGATTTTGTAATAATCACCGGCCGGCCCCAAGTCAACGACCAAGGAAGGGAAAGGGAAGTTCGGGAAGGCGCGGGCGAGACCAAGGACTACGGCAGTTTTCGCAAATGCCGTTCGATGCGCACGAGTAACCAGATGCCGATCGCGGCCAGAAGGACCAGGGCCAG
>JBOHOS010000506.1:0-1053 GCA_050731295.1 Nitrospiraceae bacterium
GTTTCTCTGCATGAGCGTGTTCGAGGAACTCATCGAAACTCCAAGGATCCCTCCCTTGGCGAACCGCCTCGTGGTATTCAGAAAGGGAACCATAGTCCGGCAACCCGCTTGTATGTTGTAGACACTGACGAATCGTGATGTCTGACGCATTCGGAACATCAGGCAGCCACCGTGACAACGAGCCATCAAGCGCGAGTTTGCCCGATGCGACAAGACGGAGGACAATGACGGCCACGAAGCTTTTGGTGAGACTCTGAATCACAAAACGGGAATCCACCTGAACTGCAGCATCCGTTGGGTCAGTGGTTCCTGCCACGACACCAGCCCACGCATCGTCGCAGCACTGGAATGCGATGGATGCCGCCGCCAAAGGCACCCGGGGAGCCGATACGTGAAGATGTCCACGGAGGGCCTGTACCAGTGACTCCTTCATTTTACTCAGCGTTCAATGATCCGACATTCCGTTCCCAGAGAAACTCCGCCTCGCCCTGCGTCTTCGCGACCCACCGCGCCCAGACGAACAGGGCATCGCTGAGGCGATTCAGGAATTTTACGATGACCGGATCCACGGGCTCCTCATGCAATAGCTTCACGCAGTCCCGCTCGGCGCGTCGGCAGATCGTCCTGGCCTGATGGAGCAACCCCGATACCTTGCCGCCACCAGGAAGAATGAATTCTTTCAAGGGCGCCAAATCTTTTTGACAGGCGTCGATCATGCGCTCCAAGCGCGTGACATCTTTGACCGTGACTTGAGGCATGTTCTTGAAGGTCTGGCCGGGGGCGGTGGCCAAAATACCGCCCGCGTCGAACAATTTATTCTGTACCCATCGCAGATCATCTTCGAGACGCGCCGCGGCGGTTGACGACTGAGCCTTCTCGTCGTTGAACACCCTCACGACTCCGATCGACGAATTCAGCTCATCCACAGTGCCATACGCCTCGACGCGGAGGCTGTCCTTCCAGACCTGCTGACCGCCGGCCAAGCGCGTCTTCCCAGCGTCGCCGGTTCGAGTGTAGACCTTGGTAATGCGCATGCTCGCTTCTCCCCTACCG
>JBOHOS010000507.1:0-8756 GCA_050731295.1 Nitrospiraceae bacterium
CCGCCGTCCTGTTCGCCTGACGATTTACACTCTACTCGCCATCGTGCTTCTTTTGATGTTGGCCTGGCGCTACGTTCCCGCTTGGCTGGATCCCACATTCGAAAAGCACATTGCCGACAAACGCGTCATGGTCGGCATGACCCGCCAGCAGGTACTGAAGGCCTGGGGCTCTCCCTACACCATGAACGTGACCCATACCAAGGATGGGATTCGCCGTGAAGAATGGATCTATGAAGATTGGGAAAGCGCTTCGGTGGTCAAGCACCGCTATCTGTATTTTGAAGAAGGAACGCTCATCGGTGGCTGGTATTATTCAAACGATCCCGGTAAGAAGCCGCCTCCCCCGACTCGTTCCTTTCACGATCCCAAGGCCCTCAAAGAGCTGCAAAACTAGCGTCCGGGGCGAGGCGCCTCCGAATCCCTACCGTCGTCTTCCTTCAAGAGTTCACGCACCAGCGCTCCGGCTCGATCAAAGTCAGAATCGTGAACCATCACGACGGATGTGGCGCCGCCGTACAAGCTGCCGAAGTGCTCATTCTGAACGAAATAGGGGATATTGTTGCCGTCCAGCAGGCTTTTCATCAACGCCAGTTCTCCCGTATCCTTCGGCTCGATCAGCTTGACCATTCCCACATTCAGCCTTCAGTGGGTCACGCCGTTATGCATCTGCGTATCGAGTTCGGCGAAGAACGCCCGAATGTTGCGCGCGTTCTGACCGAAGTCGCCGCGCCCCACTCGAGAAGCCGATTTGACATGCACGGTCGTCGCCCCCCCTTGCTCGGCAATATGAATCATGACATCGTCCACAAAACGAAGCGCGAGCGTTCGGGCTTCGGCTTGAACCTCGCCCTTCGTTTCGTTATACCGAACCACCGACCAGCGTGGCAAACGGTTGACGGCGTGCAAGGCGGCATCAAACACTCGGTCTTCCGTCGCTTGGTAGAGCCGGGGAATGACATCAGGGTATTCGGGCGTGTGTCCGGTCTCCACAACATTGATCAGCGGCCAATTACGGAGCAACATGGCCGAGCACCCAATGACGCCCAGCAGCGCGAGGCCGAGAGCCGCCAGAATCCTTCCGCTCATGCACACCCCTTGTCAGACTTCATAAGGCTGGTATCATTCTACGAGGGCCACTGCACCTTATTCAATGTCGAGGAACAGTGCGTTGCTTCTCACCGAATGTCATTGCGGTAGGCGGAGGGATGGGCGCGTCATGCCATGTTAAGGAGTTTCCGTGATCTGAACGCGGCGCTCTTTCCCGGAGCCTCCGGACACGGTCAAGACGCGTTTCCACTCGCGGACTTGGTAAATGGCCCAGGCATTGGGTTGCCCCTTGTACAGGGCATCAGGGTCCTGCCCGGACGCGTTGAGGTAGATGGGTTCCGTGAATCCCTCATCGAGCACGTAATCCAACAGACAGTCCGTGGTAAACCCTTTTCCCCGCAAGGCAACATCTGCAAGGAGATTAAGAATCTCATCGGACGTCTGAATGGTAATCGGGTCCATGCATCGGCTCCGCTTTCGAAGGGATTGTATCGACGGCCAATGAGAGAAAGCAAGGGATGATCGTGAAGGATCACGCCGGAAAACCGTTCTGCGAGCAGCTCCTCAGCATCATGGACCGCAAACATCATTGGGCCTGGCCCGCCTTCAGCGGAACCATCCTTTCGAAGGAGCAACTCAAAATCCATTTCCAGCAAGAATATGCCGTGTATGTGCGGGACTTCCCCGTTTTTCTCGCGCGAATTCACGGACAGAGCCCTCCACCGGAGGTCCGGCGCATGCTCGCTGAGAATATTTACGAAGAGGACACCGGCGGGCTTTCATTGGGGCAATCTCACCCCGAGCTGTTCCTCACGATGATGGAAGGGTTGGGGTATGCGCGCGAAGACTTCCACACCATTTCCTTGCTTCCCGCGAGCCGCTTCTACAGACGATGGCTCGACCGTATCTCTTCGAACAAGGATTGGGTGATCGGTGCAGCGGCTCTGACCATTTTTGTGGAGGGCAGCATTAACGACCGTCAGGAGATTCAGGCGCCATCACCGCCCAAGACAGCGGCTGAAATCGAAGACATTATTCTAAAACATCCGCTTGTCCAACACCGTGACATATCTCCGGCTTGCATGGATCTCGTCCGCGCTCACCAGATGGTCGAGGCCGGTCACCGACATGACGCGTATCGTATGATCGTGCAGCATGCGGTCGAACCGGTGCAGCAAAAGAACGTCACCGCCTGCCTGAAACAATCTTTACGCTTGTGGCTGAAGTACCGGGACGGCGTGGCACGGGCATGCGGTATCACGAAAACGGCTTACCGCACCAAGAAGTAGTCCAGCCTTTCGATCTGCACGACCGGCATGATCAGGCCGCGGCCCGGCTCCTCGTGTACAAAATCATACATGATGGATTCTTCCGGCACGAGCCGCCCGGTCATGGCCACGCTGATTTCTATCCGCTCCCCCCTGTTCACTCGTGCAGACACGAAATCGTGAAGAGCAGGCGACGGAAACGCCAGAAGGTTGGATGGAAGGCCCTCGGGCTTGAACCGAACCATCCCCCATTGAGTCGAAATCACCTTGGGACCGACCGCAATGCGAAACCCGCTGATCCGCCGATCGTACTCGGACAATTCTCCGGTCCACACAAAAGTAAGCGGCGTCCTTCCCTTGGCCGAACGTGCGGCGTCTCGCTGCCGGTTGAGGGCAAATAATCGTTCGTCATGGCCGCTTCCATCCGATCCGTAGACGGTGCTCCAGTCAGGCGGTTCATGATCGAGCGATGCCAAGAATTGTTCGATTGCCATGGGGTCATCGAGAAACGTGGTGTTCGGCGGAAGAACTTTTGGGCGGATGCCCGCTTCGACGAGTATCAACGGCTTTGCCCCATTCACCTCCTCACAAAGCCCTGCACCCGCCGGTCCTGCAAGCCAGGCGATCAGGAACAGGAAAGGATAAATCTGCATAGGGATCCTGGCCGGGCGACTGCGGCCTTACTGACTCTTCCCCAATCTTTGGGCAAACGCTGCACGCACAGTGCGCATGGCGGGATGCTCGCGATCAAGCACCCCGGCACTGATGAGAATGTCCAAGCGCGGCGACGGGTCTATGCGGAGGAGTGCTGTCCGATCTAGCTGGTGAGCCGCATCGATGACCTGGCGGTAGGTTTCCAACCATGACTCAGTGATTGCCCGCAAACCCGTGTCGCTGGGCCTCATCCGCCCCAGCTTGACCTCTTGAAGCAGCTTGACGAGGGGATCGGACAAAGACAGTGTCTCGATGGCTTGATCGAGGAACTGGGTGGTATCGTTCATTCCCGCTTAATTGCTGGAGCAGGAGCCCGGGCCTCTCGGATCTCCGCAGGTTCCGCACGCCCCCGTTCCGCCTGAGGCAGTCCAAGGACTCGTGCTTCCTACCCCAAACGCGGAGAATTGTTTATCCAATGTCGTGGCCTTGCAAGACGGACAGGATGGCATCGTCGCCCCTTGGACAATCGACTCGAACCGATGGTTGCATTCGCGACAAATGTATTCGAAGATGGGCATAGACCCTCCATAGATATAGCGAGTCATTATAAGGCTGCGATAGGGAGGATCGCAACGATACCGAGTTCAGTGGAGGCCGCATGTTTCAAGAAGAGAAGACCTTTAACTTTCGAATCCTTCTCGAGGCTCACTTTCCTGAAGACTACGAGGGCGACGACGATAATCATGTCTGGCTGCAGGACTGGGAAAAGCGAATTAAGCCGGAACTCCTGAAGGGGATGTTCGACTGTCTCAGGCGTCATCGAGCGTGGACGGTCCATGTGCGAAACCGTGGAATCTCGCCGCTCGACGAAATTGAAATCGCCATGGTCAAGGACGTCTCGAAGGATCCGCTACGATCGAGCTAGGCTGCGATCGGTTGGTGTCGGCACAGATAAGGAGAAGAGTTGCGATGAAGGCCGCGTATTTGGGACACGTTGTCTTTTATGTCAAAGACCTTGAGCGTTCTCTGACATTTTACCGTGATCTTCTGGGTTTCCAAGAGGTGGGGCGGATATTCGACGGAGCGGCGGCGGCGCTTACCTCCGGACGCACGCATCATGAATTGCTTTTGATCGAAGTCGGATCGGCTCCATCTCCCCCTTCCGGACGACGCCTGGGCCTATATCACATCGGCATCAAGGTCGGCGACTCGCTGGATGTCCTGCGCGAGGCAAAGGCGGAATTGGAACAAGCAGGCATTACCATTAGCGGCATGAGCGATCATACGGTGAGCCAAAGCCTGTACGTGGCCGATCCCGACGGCAATGAAGTGGAACTGTACGTCGATGCCGACCCTGCAATCTGGAAACGGAACCCATCTGCGGTGCTGGCGCCGATCAAGCCATTGAATCTGTAAGCACTGGGAACACCCCATGAGTATCGGTGTCTATGTTCACGTTCCATTCTGCCGTACGCGCTGTCACTTCTGCGCGTTTTATCTGCAGATCTATCGGGAACATAACGCGCTCGCCTATGTGAAGGTTCTCGCTCACGAGATCCGACTCCATGCGGCGCAGGACAGTCTCGAAGGCCGTCCTCTCGATTCCATCTATTTCGGCGGGGGCACTCCTACCGTCCTGCGGCCGGTAGAGCTTTCCCGAATTCTGCGATTGATCGTAGACCAGTTCGACCTCGCCAGTCATGCCGAACTGACATTGGAAGCCCATCCAGACACAGTCACAGCCGAAGGACTGGACGTTCTCGTGCGAGCCGGCTTCAATCGAGTCAGTTTCGGCGTTCAGTCGATGGAACGCGAAGAGTTACTCCTGGTCGGACGGCCGACTTCACCGGATAAGACCCGGTCTGCCGTCAGCCTTGCTCGCGCGGCCGGTTTTGACAATATCAGTCTTGACCTCATCTACGGACTGCCCGGTCAAACGTTGGCAAGCTGGAGAATGACGCTGGACGAGACAATGGCGCTCAGTCCCTCTCATATCTCGTGCTATGCCCTGGCGGTGGAAGACGGTACCCGCCTGCAGCGTGATTTTCAACGACGCGAGTCGCCAGAGGCCGACGGGGAGCTTCAACTCGCCATGGAACATGAAACGGCTTACAAACTGGGTGCAGCCGGATTTCAGCATTACGAGATCTCAAACTTTTGCAAACCCGGCTTTGCGTGCCGTCACAACCTTCTCTATTGGACCGGAGGGGATTACCTGGGTCTCGGTCCCAGCGCGCAATCCTATGTAAAGGGGTGGCGTTTCGGCAACGTGGAAGACCTTGAAGAGTACCAGAAAGCGCTGAATACGGGACAGATGCCCATCGTACGGCGTGAGCGCCTCAGTGGCGAGCAACGGCGTCGTGAGGCCGTGGTCTTCGGTTTACGCCTAACCGGCGGCATTGACCTGACCGCCCAAGGTTATGACACCTGTGTCACGGACCACGGATGGAACAAGGAGCTTGAGCGGCTGATCGGCCAAGGATTGGTGGAACGACTTGCGGACCGGATCACGTTGACCGAAATTGGACGCCGGTTCGCTGACTCCGTCGCCGTGGCTCTTCTCTAGTCACGCAGGGCCCGATTCTGTGGGCGGCAACGCCATGACGCGAAATTCCGTCCTCCCGAGGAATTCCTTGTTGGCATAGAGCTGAAATTCATACCGTCCGGGAGCCGGAAATTGCACCACGGGGATATTGATCCCGAAGTCATTGATCGATAGCCGATCATGAATGACGGCCGATAGACCGGCCTCGACCACCATGCTGTCCGATTCGGAATGCACCAGGCGAAGCATGATTTCATACTGCCCTTCCGCATCCGTCAGGCAGAAATACGCGCCCATCTTGTGATGCACACATGGGAAGTTGTGCGCCCAAACGTGAGTGAAGGTTCCGATCAGACTTTTCTTATTGGTCGCCTTGTCATCGATCACCATGTCGCACACCAAGAGCGCGGTGAGCGACGGTTTGGCCCCGCTCATGTGAATGGGCTCAGCCACGAGTCAGCACGAAATGGAGCGCCGTGTCGGCGAGAATGGCCGCCCACGCCGTCGCGTTAAGGACGACGAGTGAACGATCCTTCCGCCAGATATGAAACAGCGCAAAAGCGATGGCCACTTGTGTGAGAAGCGAGAACGGACGATGGATGTTTGCCGACACACCGCCACGTTCACTGGCGATGGCCGCCACTGCTGCGAGGAGGTAGCATCCCAGCGCCGCTCCTTGCAACCAGATCGCGGTCGCCCCGCTTGCGCGACGGACCACGTGAACCAAAGCCCAGGTCAGGCATACGACGACGACCAAGAGCAGAAGAGGAAACAGCGGCCAAAGGACTTTTGCGCTGAAGTACCATGGAACATCGAGAGCCTGCATGGTCTCCTCCCGAAGAAACGCGCAGACTCTATCAACCAAGCGCGGGGGCAGTCAACGTCACCGAGCTCTCTTGACAAAGCTTCCAGAGTGGTTGTAGGAAAGACAAAGTCGGTACGGTCGTGAGGTGCACATGCCTGTCAATATGGATCCCAAAAACCGTCGGCGAAAGGCCGAACTTGACGAGTCGAATGCGGGGTCTACCCATGAAGACGATAACCAGGCGGAATCAAAGCCCTTTGGAACTGAGAATGAGGAGGATCGCCAGAAAGAACTGGCCGATGCCGAGTGGAAAAATCTATGGGATGCCACCGAAGTCATCGATATGGATACCTGGTGACCACACTGGCTGGTGCCGGCATTGGTGATCAATATGCCGGATATTCAATACCTCATGCATTTGCGGGCAGGAAGAAGAAGGCCATGGCCAAGATCACGTAGACGCCGACCAGCATATCCCCTCCATCCAATGAGACTCCCCGTCCATTGCACCGAATTCCACGACTAGCACCGAAACCGTCACTGCCGCCACTTCAAGTTGGTAAAGATCAGATCGAGCGGCGCCCACGACATAACTCAGCGCCACGAAAAGAGCGATTTCCTGATCCGTCGCTTCACCCATTACACTTACACCGAGGGCACGATGGCGAGTGCGGAAGCGATGAACACGTGGCGTGGATCGCCATGATCCAGATCCAACGCTAGCGCTATCGGCGCGAATATCAGCAAGACATACAATGGCTTCATGGCTCGAGGCCATCGCAACATGGCGCACCGTAACATAGAGATTTGGAGGTAGTCGATGAACTCCGACTCAACGCGTCACGCCCTCTACTATCCTTTTCATCTCTGTCATAAACGGACGCTTCAGCGCATGTTGAACGAGTATGCGTCGATCCATTTTCGAGACTACATGGCGCTGCAACTGACGCCCATGGCCGGAACGACGGCGTATGCGGATCGGATGGGAACCTATTATCCCGAACAGGTCCACAGCGGACAGATCGTTCAGGGATATCCGGTCAGCGGTCCTCTGAATCCCACCGTCGCGGCTGCAGTAGACCAAGACCTGGCCGATAAGACATGGCGTTCACTGTTTCACACCGTTCTGGTGGAAGATCGCCGGTTTCAGAGCGGATTGTTCGACATCGCGCACGGGATGCTGATCGGCGGAACCATGGTCCCGGGTCCGGCCGCCCTCCTGCGACTGGCGGAAAGTGTCCGTGCGCTTCAGGCCTATTCGGTTGCAACCGTGCGAAGCCGCAGCCGGAAATGCGAAGACCTCAACGACGAATATGAATATGAATATGGGATGGCGCTCGTCAAAACGTCCGCGTCACTGGCCTATACGGTTGAACTCGCCATCCGCCACGATCTTGAAGCGATCACCGACTCGGCCGCTCATTACCAGTTACTGGCACACACGCTCGATCGTGACCACATTGATCTGCGCAACCATCTCGTGGAACGGCACGGTTATTGATGTCTCGAAGAGGAGACATCACAAGTTTTTAAGTTCGTTCGTAGCTTGGCACCGGTACAGCAAGGTTGTAGAATGCTTCCATGCCTTCAGCCGTTGTCATTCCCGTTGCGATTGAAGACCAGACCACCGGGACAGGCGATGACCTTGAAGCTCAGGTGACGGTCTACAATTGTAATTGCCATACCTACGAACAAGTGATTTCCTTGTTTTGCCGAACGATCCCGGGTATGAACCGCGACCGCGCCTTTGAGTTAGCATGGCGCATCGACCATGAAGGGAACGCTATTGTCTATTCAGGTCAACGAAAGACGGCGGAAGAGATTGCGAAGCAACTTGTCTCAGGGGGACTGCGAGTGGCGGTTCAATAGAAAGCCCTCCGGCCTGGCAAGAAATCAAGGCCGGAGGGCATGCGAGAAAATTACCGGTGAGCGACTTTCCGAGCCGGCTTTCTAGCTGCGAGGCGGCGCGAGGCGCGGGATGATGGTGCGCTAGCCCGTTTTCTCGAGGGTGTTTTTCCGGCCTTTTCGTGCATCGCAGGAAGGGTCGGCAACCGTTTGACCTTTGATAAGGAGTCTCCGCTGTACACCCTCACTTGATACAACTCAAACAGGCGATTAATGGCTTTGGGATCGCCCTTTCTCGCCGAGTTCAGGAGGCGTCGTCGCTGGTTCATTTCTTCTTCTTCAGTATGAGAAGCCGCTCGACGTTCCATGCGTAGACCTTTCTCCATCTCGATAGATGGCTAGCCCGATCACAAAACGGATTGATTGTACACTACAATTCGTCATTTTTCCAGAATATTACCTCCTATGGCCTTCTCGCCATAAAAGTTTTTAGCGATATTTCTTCATTTTTATGCATAAGACATTGATTATAAATTGATTATGAGAAACTCTTATCCACGACTCAAGAATTGGCGGACAGATTGTCCCCATT
>JBOHOS010000508.1:0-4949 GCA_050731295.1 Nitrospiraceae bacterium
GTGCCAGACGCTCGGACGTCATCACGACCAGTTGATACAGATCGGGGACGTTGTAGCGGGTCGGGCTCACGAATTCCACTGCTGCCCCACGCAACTCGGCCTCGACCTGCTCATAGTTCACGAATGCGCCGAAGACCGCATCGGCCTTGCCGGTCAGCAGCGCGTCGGTGAGGCCGAAGCCCACGTCCACCGGCAGAATGTCGTCATGGGTGAGACCGGCGGCTTCCAACATTGTCCCGAGGATCGGAAGATCGATGTCCAGGCCCGGCCATCCGACCCGCCGATGGCGAAGATTCTCTACACGCTTGATGGGACCCCCCTTCAGGTACATGAGACAAACCACGGTATGCGCCAGGAGGGGTGCGATGGAGATCAGCGGTTGGCCGCGATCGCGCGCTTTGATGAGATTGGTTTGCTCGCCGACCCCGAAATCGGCTTTACCGCACGCGACAAGATCGAGTGACTCTTCAGGCACGGTCGGGACGACAATGGAGAGATCCAACCCTTCCTCGCGAAAGAACCCGTGTTCCTTGGCGACGATGAACGGAAGGTGGTCGGGGTTCAGAAACCATTCCAAGGCCAGCGTTATCAACGTCCGGCGCTGAGAAGATACGTCAGCTGAAGCAGGTGAGGTGTGGTGGCGTCGTCGTACGGATGAGAGAGAGGAAGTCTTCGAAGCGGTCTTCTTCAAGTCGTCGACCAGGTTACAGGGTCCCTTGCTTGGTAGCCAGGTTTTCCGGCAGCCAGGGGCGGGGGAGTCGATTGAGGCCGGCCAAGGCCGCGACCATATAGCATTCTGCGAGGGTCGGATAGTTGAAGACGTTTTCGACGAAATAATCGATCTTGCCGCCATGCGCCATGACGGCTTGGCCGATGTGAATCAGTTCCGTCGCGCCTTCGCCGATGGCATGCACACCCAGGAGTTTGCGCGACTGGCCGTGAAAGAGCAATTTCAGCATGCCGACGTCATCGCCGATCAATTTGCCGCGCGCAATTTCGCGATAGCGAGCGATCCCCGTTTCGTACGGAATATGCTTTTCTGTCAGCTCCTGCTCTGTCGGCCCGACCATGGAAATTTCCGGGATGGTATAGATCCCAAAGGGCAGGAGGTGAGTCTGCACGTCGCACGGGCGGCCGAAGGCATGGCACGCGGCGAGGCGACCTTGCTGCATGGACGTCGAGGCCAGTGCGGGGAACCCGATGACGTCTCCGGCGGCGTAAATGTGAGGCACGATGGTTTGGTAATGCTCGTTGACCCGGATCCGTCCGCGGTCATCTGCTCTAATGCCCACGACGTCCAGGCTCAGCTCATCACTCGCGCCCATCCGGCCGGCAGAGTACATGACGGTGGAGGCGGTGAGTTCCTTGCCGCTTTTCAAACGAATCGACACCCGCTCACCGGGCTGTTTCGCGATCTCCACGACTTCTTCATCGAGATGGAGGGTAACGCCGATTTCACGCAGTTGGCATTGCAGGGCCTGGATGATTTCCGTATCGACGAATTCCAGAAGCCGCGGCCGCCGGTCCATCAGCGTGACTCCGATGCCCATGGTTCCGACAATGGAGGCGTATTCCGATCCGATGACGCCGCCGCCGACGATGATGAGAGAGTGAGGAAGCGCCTTCAACGTCAACAGCTCGTCGGTATCGATAATGGAATGCCCGTCGAAGGGGACGTCCGGCGGTCGGGCCGGTTTGGTGCCGACAGCGATCACGATATAGTCGGCGGTGTGCTCGATCGTCCCATCGTGCTGCGCGATCGCGAGGCGATGGGGTCCCACGAAACGAGCGGTCCCAAATATCAGATCGACATGATTGCGGGTCATCTGGTCCAGGATGATGCGGACTTCTTCGGCGATGATGTGATTGGCCCGGAAGGCCAGGTCCTCCATCGTGATGTCGTTCTTCACCCGATAAGTGGACCCGTAGAGGCTCCGTTGATGAAATCCCGAGAGATAGAGCACGGCTTCGCGCAACGACTTGCTGGGAATGGTGCCGGAGTTAATGCAGACGCCGCCCACCACTTCCTTGCGCTCGATAATGCCGACTTTTTTCCCGAGCTTGGCGGATTGCACCGCCGCCTTTTGGCCGGCGGGACCGGTGCCGATCACGAGCATGTCGTAGTGCGCCATACGTGTGCTAGAAGGTTAAGGTTCAGGTTCAGGCCGAATAATTTCTGTCACTCAGCAATTAGTGATGCTGATGCTCTCAGGTTTGTCGACTCAACCTTAGCCTCAACCTCAACCTTTTGCTTCTGCGAGCGCCCGCGCGGCTTGGAACGCGGCGTCCATGTCCGGCAGTTGTGCGAGTTCTGGCGTGACCTGGAGGTAGCGAATCACGTTGTTCTTGTCCACGACCATGATGGAGCGGGCCAGAAAATGAGGGTCTTTCACGAGCAGACCATAGGTCTTGCCGAAATCCCCGCCGCGATAGTCGGACAGGAAGGTCACGTTGCCGATCTTGGCTTCCTCGGCGAACCGTTTCTGCGCGAACGGCGTGTCCACGCTGACGGTGATCAGTTCGACAGTCTTGTCCAATCCCTTGTTCTTCTCGCTGAGATGGTGGGTCTGCTGCTCGCAGACCTTGGTGTCGAGCGAGGGCACGACGCTGATGATCCTGATCTTCCCTTTCGTCTCCGCGATATTGACGAGCGAGAGATCGTTCTTGGCGACCTTGACATCGCGAAGCGCGTCACCGACCTTGATCCCGTCGCCTGCGAGCGCCATGGGGCTGCCTTTGAACGTGACGGCGTGCCCTTCTCCGGCGACGGCGCTGCCCTCGGCCACCGGTATGTTTTTATACATGAACGTCGTGTCCCCTGAAAGTCCCAGGCTGGCGCAGCCCGTGCAGGCCATCAACGCCAGGCCCGTCATCAAAATGTTCCTGTAAGATGTCATGAGATCCTCCTTCATCGCGGTGACCGACGGATACGATGCCTTATATCGCACCCGTGGTCAAGGCAGCAAGAATTTCATCAACAGCGGATTGACGCGATCCGGACGTTCCCACATGGGGATATGTCCCGATTCCGGGATCAATTCGAGCGTCGCATGGGGGAGAACGGCGGCCAGATCTCGGCCGACCTGCGGCGGGAAGATCTTGTCTTGCGCCCCCCAGAGGATCAGTGTCGGATGACGAATCCGCCCGAGCTGTGTCGCAAATCCCGCTTCCCATTCCGGCAGGTGCTTGGGCAGGTCGAGCAATGGGGCGAGCATGCCCGGCCGTTTCCGATTCCGGTAGGCGCGCTCAATCACCGGCGCCGTCAATAACTCGGGATCGTACACCATTTCCGACAGCACCCGACGCGTCACGCCACGGCCGGCGACCCAATTGCCGAGGTTCACCAGCCAGAGGGGCGCCCACGAATCGAGGGCTTGATGCATAAGCGGACTGGTCAGCTTCTCCCGGACGCGATCGGGAAATCCGTCGATCAACACGACACGATCCACGCGGTCGGGATAGGTCAGCGCCATGCCGATGACCAGTCCGGCTCCCATGGAATTGCCGACCAGCGACGCACGCGGAATATTGAGCGCATCCATGAACCCGCGAAACGACTCCACCATGCGCGCCGGCGTGTATGGACCATCCGGCTTGTCGGAGAGTCCCGATCCGAGCAGGTCCAGCGTAATAAGCCGGTGAGCGGCGGATAACGGCTGTTGCTGGTATTCCCATTGCCAGAGTGAACCGCCGAACCCGTGGATCAGAATCACCGGAGGGCCGTCGCCGACATCCAGGTACGCCAGGCGATGGCCGTCGACCAGGATCGATTGAAGGGGGACGCGATGGATGGCGTCGAACCAAGGAGGAAGCTCGGATGAAGAGGCGCAGGCGGCGAGGAACAACGGCATCACAATCAGCAGGCGGAGCCGCCATGCGAGCGATCGATCTCGCTGCACGGCTACTCCAATTGAATCAAGGTCTCGTCCGTTTTCACGTCATCGCCGTCGTTCACGTACAAGGCGGCGACGGTTCCATCCACCGGAGCCGGCACCCGGCTCTCCATCTTCATCGCTTCGATGATCAAGACCGGCTGGCCTTGCTCGATTCGATCGCCCTTCGCGACCAGCACCTTGATCACTCGACCCGGCATCGGCGAGGCGATGTCGCCGGGCTTGGTGGGGCGAGGACGCTTGGGCGTGGCGGAAGAACCCGGCTCGGAGGCTTCCGGAACGCCGGCCAGCACTTCTTGAAGCGGCTCCAGGTCCACCTCTTCAAGCTTTTCGTTGACGCGAATATAGTACGGCTTGCGGCCGTCCTTTTTGCGGCCGGCGCCGGACACTCGGATGTGGTAGGACTCTCCGTGCAGCGTGAGGTTGAACTCGACCGGCGCGAGATGCAGCTCGTGGGCGACGACCGGCCCCTTCTCGGGTGGAGGCTCCAGCGCCTCGGGCTTCAGGTCTCCGCGCTCCCGTTCGTCGAAGAATTCGCGGCTGACGGCAGGGAACAAGGCGAACGAGAGGACATCCTCGATCGATAATCCCTTGTCGCCGATCTCATTCTTGACCGCGTCCAGTTCCGGCTCTAAGCGGTCCGCCGGCCGGCCCTTGACCCGTTCCTCGTCACCGATGGCCCGGTTCAGCACCTCGGAGTCGAGCGTGCCCGGCGCGCGTCCATAGAGCCCCAGGAAGTAGTTCTTCGTCTCATTCGTGATGACTTTGTATCGCTCGCCGGTCAAGACATTGAGGGTCGCTTGCGTGCCGACGATCTGGCTGCTGGGGGTGACGAGCGGGGGATAGCCCATGTCCTTGCGGACGCGGGGTACCTCCTCCAAGACCTCTCGCATCTTGTCCAAGGCGTTCTGTTCCGCCAACTGGGCCGCGAGATTGGACAGCATCCCGCCGGGAATCTGGGACGTCAGGATCTCGGCATCGACGCCCGTGAAATCGCTTTCAAACTGGTGGTATTTCTTCCGAACGATTCGAAAGTGTTCGACGATCGGCTCGAAC
>JBOHOS010000509.1:0-1525 GCA_050731295.1 Nitrospiraceae bacterium
TCACCGATGAAACGCTTCGGCGCGCGATTCCGGAAACCGATGTCCTCATTCACTGCACGCCGATCGGGATGCATCCCAAGGTAGAGCAAAGCTGTGTACCGGCGGCACTCCTGAAGTCGCCCTTGACCGTCATGGATATTGTGTACAACCCGCTGGAGACCCAACTCTTGAAAGACGCCAAGGCCGCTGGATGCCGCACGATTCGTGGCATGGAGATGTTCCTGAATCAGGCCATCATGCAGTTCGAGCTCTGGACCGGCCAAACCGCTCCCGCCGATGTAATGCGCATTGTTCTTGAGACGCGCTTCTCATGACATTCGTCCTGATCGGGTATCGCGGCGTGGGAAAGAGTAGTGTGGTAAAGATGCTGGCTGCCCGGCTCACTTGCCCGATGATCTCCACCGATGATGAGATCGTGAAGCGAGCGCAGCTTTCCATCCCCGACATCGTCAAGCAATTCGGCTGGGACCACTTTCGCGAATTGGAATCCGAAGTCTGCCGGGACGTGGCAAGTCGAGACGGCCTCGTGGTCGATACGGGAGGAGGCATCATTCTCCGGCCGCAAAACGTCGAGGCGCTGAAGGCGCATGGCATCCTCTTTTGGCTCACGGCCGAGGCCGAGACGGTCCGCATGCGGATCGGCGGCGATACGCAACGACCTTCGCTGACGGGCACAAAATCCTTTACCGAGGAAATTGAAGACGTTATGCGGGAACGCCGGCCCAAATACCAAGCGGCGGCAGATCACGTCATCGCGACCGATCATCGCACGCTCAGCGACGTTGTGGAGGCCATTCTCGAGAAGGTCAAAAACCGCCCAAGCGGTTGAACTGCTTGCCCTCCCATGATATTCTCGAACTGCAATTCATCGCTGCGGACCGAGTGATGGAGAGCCGGAGTGAAGTGGGTCCTGACGGATGTTGCCTGCGAGAGGACGAGGAAGCGAGCCGGAATGTGCGAGTGACCTGATGGTGCGGTTGTATAGTGCCTTCGCGCTCTCCCCTTCCCATTCCTTCTTCTCAAGACAATATCAACAGCAGTGAGGAGGTAGCCGTGAGCACCAAACTGTATGTGGGAAGTCTTCCCTATTCCACAACTGAACAGCAACTCAGCGAGCTGTTCTCGCAATACGGCACGGTACAGTCCGCCAAGGTGATTTCGGACCGGTACACCGGCCAATCACGGGGATTTGGATTCGTGGAAATGGCAACCGGCGAGGAAGCCCAGAAAGCGATTACGGCGCTGAACGGCACCGCCTTGGGCGGGCGCACGCTGGTGGTGAATGAGGCTCGTCCGCAGGAAAAACGTCCCTACGGCGGGGGCGGTGGTGGAGGCGGTGGCGATCGGGATCGCTGGTAAGCCGGAACGAATGACGTGAGAAAGGGGCCGCTGCGAAACAGCGGCCTCTTTTTTGTTGTCTGCGTCGATGTGAAGGTGAATGCCTTGACAAGGCGTTTGGGGAAGTGGTTGTAATAGCGCGTGCGCCCGTAGCTCAGTTGGATAGAGCGTCGGGCTTCGAACCCGC
>JBOHOS010000510.1:0-2674 GCA_050731295.1 Nitrospiraceae bacterium
CGCGGCGTGGATCCAGGGACTGCCATACGTCTCCCGCGATGCCGCATGGATCATCCGGATCTCGGTCATCAACCGCCGAGTCGCTGCGGCCCGATAGCTCTCAGGTCGAGCGGCCCAGGCATAGTAGCCCGACAGCGAGACGGCCAGGGTCCGGCACATCCTGCTTCCAGCGCCGCAGCAGATTGGGCGTGAGGCCGAGATCCCGGGCGACCCGGGCGGTCGAGTGCCCGCTCTCCGTCACCAGTTTTACGGCCTCGCGTTTGAATTCCCGAGTCAACGCTCGTCTGGATCGACCCATGATGACCACCTCCTAGGTGAGCAAGCCCCACCCTGTTCGAGGTGTCCACTATTTCTGGGGAAGATCAGAGAGTCTCAATCAGGTCAGACCGCTCGGATATTCTACATCCGGTCTCCCCTTTATTGCCTATTCATATTCATTCCGGCTGAGACACATTGAAACATGTCCACAATCATCACCCGTCTCAAGCAATCCCACGCCGATGGCATTGCCTTGATTATCCAGGACTTCTTTGCATGGCACGTGGCGTGTAACCGAGCATTCACCGTTCGCTGAGGCTGGTTCAAATCAAACTTCCCTCAGCTGCTATTCATCTCTAAATGAGAGGAGATATAGATGGAATGCTTGCGCTGCCATGGGATGATGGTCACGGAAACATTACGAGACTATGCCGGCACCTACTCAAAAGTGACCGCCTGGCGATGCCCTAGCTGTGGAGACATCCTCGATCCGATAATTTTGCGCCATCGGTCTGCGAATCGTCTGCGCAAACAGGATATAGGCTGGAGCGAAGAGAAGAGGCTTCTAGCTTAAACAGGGGCTAAATGAGGTCGCCTGTCGTGACATAAACGGTCAGCCAGTCCATTTGTGCCGCCTGACACGATCAGTACGTAGGCGCTTAGTCGTATCGAATCTTTAGCGCGGTTAGGCCTCAACTACTTTACATGATCAAAGGCGAATACATTACGTGACCCGCAGCACAGTAAACCGACGTCATTCGCATGGAATGATTGAGAAGACCAAAGATGTTATGGGGAAGTCTAAGAGATCGGGTTAGGTCTACGTTAGTTCCGTGAGACCGCTGATGAATCGTTCGAAGCGCCCCCATTCTGCCACCTGCATTTCGAGAATCTGTAATCCGAACTCCTGGCCTCGCGTCCACCGTACTGTTGACTTCTCAACTTTCAGTGGAACAGTGAGGCCTGGTAAGAGAACAGATAAAGATAGCTTCATGCCAGGTTGAACGCGGCAGCCACCCTCAACTCGCCAGCCTTTCTTGGATAGATCTCGGACAGTACCTGATCCGAGAAAGCGATCATCGAGATAATGAAACGAGCAATCCATGAGGTATCGGCGATACATGCGGATCGTGTACGGAGGAAGAATTGGACTGTTCCGGCGTATCTTGAAAATCACAGTACAAATCACCTAGTAGATAACTTCTTCCTTTATCCTCCACTATCATTTGCGAAACAACACTGCGTAAGTAGCATATATCCTACAATTAGGTTATCAGTTCATTGAGGAGCATTATAGCCAATGCTAGTGCAAGCGAGCTTCCTATTAAATATCATGCCCGTCTCTGGCCACTCTTAGAAATTCAGCATATCCGTATTCTCACAATTCCCTGTTCTCTGCGTGAGCTGATATTCCTGTGGAGGGGTAATGGACCTGTCCGTGACGATGAACCGCGAGTCCCCTCACTAAGATCGAGCTGTGGGGAGCTCTTGTTTTCCACCATGAAGGGAGCGCTCTGTCTTTGGATTAGAAATTGGTCCGTATTTGGCCCCAACCACCCAGCGACGACAGCCGATGCAATATTACATCGTCTCAATGCAACTTGTATCGGATTTGACATATTCATCGTATCAATTTAGATAAGGCTTTATTTTGCTATGCTCTGCCAAAAATGATAGTAACCCTCCATTAGATTAGGATGATACGGTATTCACATCGAATATTCTTCGGCACTACCTAAAATGGCATGGCGGTTGCTAGAACCACTAAATCGTAACGAACAAGTTGTGTTTTCATAAGGAGCACAATTATGCTGACCGTCATGATTACCTGGTTGATATTGGACATCGTGGCCATCTTGCTTCTGCTGTATGATTACAATCGATGGTACGGGCATGCCCACAAATCCATCCGGCCCCCTCAGCAGGCAGGCCGGCAGCCAAGCCTGGATATCGAGAAGCAGGCAACCGCTTTACTGTCGCACAGCTCCTGCGTGGGTTCCTCCTAGGGGATGCAGAGTGCGCGGCTTGCTGCACGAGTATGGATGATCGAGTCGTGACGTCACGTTCATTCCTATCCATGGTAGCTGGTTCTTCCAACCCAGATGGTTAAACCTCTCCTTAACCCGAGATAGTAGGTCCTAAGACAGGAAGTCGTTCAAGATTAGGAATTGAGAGAGAACTATTACTTGCCATTGCGGAAGGCGAGATATTGATAGCTATCTTCCGTTATCAAAGAACAGCAGTGTGCTGGAGTCGTCTCCCATCTGTAATGCGCCTTGTATCCAATGGCAACTATCGGTTCGAAATGCAGGGATGATGCTGGCGTGAGTTGCACGGCTCGTGAGTTACTCTTTTATTGATTCTTGGAACGTTAAGCACATGCGAAGGTAACCATTTCGGCTTGCTCGAATGACTA
>JBOHOS010000511.1:0-1367 GCA_050731295.1 Nitrospiraceae bacterium
TTGACGTGGTCGGCGCCGAACACCTGCTTGGCCCGGTCAATGGCCAGATTTTCCACGGTATCGACAAATTGACAGCCCCCGTAGTAGCGCCGGGCCGGGTAGCCCTCGGCATACTTGTTCGTCATCAAGCAACCCTGAGCGGCCAGCACGGCCGAACTGGCAAAATTTTCCGACGCGATCAGCAGCAATTTCTCGCGCTGGCGCTTTTCTTCCGCGCGAATCGCGGCATAGACTGCCGGGTCGGTTGCTTTCAACGCTTTCAGAGATCCGACGGCGTCACTCATTCCGTAGTCTTCCCCTTGTCACCGGTCCGTGCCTGATCACCTTCACGCGCGGCCGGGGAATCCGTGTGTTCCTTCTTCACCACCGTGACGGACACGGTGGCGGTCACTTCGTGATGGAGCTTGATCGGAATCGTGACTGTGCCCAGTTCTTTGATCGGCTGTCCGAGCTGGATCTTGCGGCGATCCACCGCAAATCCTTTCTCGGCCAAGCCCTCGGCGATATCTTTCGCCGTCACCGACCCGAACAGTTTGTCGTCCTTGCCGGCCTGCACAGTCATGGTCAACGACACCGCCGAGACTTTCTTGGCGTACTCCTCGATCTCCACCTTCTCTTTTTTGGCTTTTTCAGCCGTGACCCGTTTCACGTGCTCCAGAGCCTTGACGTTCCGCGGATTTGCTTCCAGCGCCTTCTTTCGGGGGAACAGGTAATTGCGCGCATACCCGTTCGACACCTCGAGCAAATCCCCCAGATGTCCGACCCCGTCCACGTTCTCTTGCAAAATAACCTTCATAGGGCTACTCCTTACTGGGCTTTAGAAAGCGAAAAGCATACTGGCCGGTCATGCAAAAGTCAATTGAGCAAGGCGTTCCGCTCTCATCCATTGCCATCTGGACACGTCTCGGTGCGCGCGTTTAAGATACGCCGGATGCAGCCTCGTTCGTCTCATGCACACCGCCGGCATGGCCGGTAGACAACCTCGGCGCTCGACACCCCTTACACGCTCATGAAACTCGGCGACCTGCTCCAACATTTCTCTCGCGCTCTCGAACATGAGCGTGATCAGGCTGCACCGACCGGCCTAGATGCGCCGCTGGCCGTGTCGGAAGGACGACATCTCTCCGCAACGGGCACGCTGCATCTCTACTCATTCAAGCTGCCGGCCGGCGGACCGCCACCGTCTCGCTCGTTGGAAGACGTGCCCGTAACGGTGATTCCATCAGGCAACGCCGAGCCGACGGAGGGCTTTGTCCTCGAGCAGTCAGACGACACCATCGTGGTGCAGACGTTCGACGCCATCGGGCAGACCGTCGAGACCGCCACGATCGTCCCGGACACGACGGCGTTTTTTGATGCCATCTCTC
>JBOHOS010000512.1:0-2002 GCA_050731295.1 Nitrospiraceae bacterium
TCATAAACGCGTGGAAGCCCAGCCGAAGGACCGTTCAGCAAGTGGGGCAGTTCCCGGCTGTAACCCTTCGGCAAATGCCTTTTCGCCGTGCGAATCTGTTCTTCGATCAAATAGAAGTTATCGAGCAGCCATTCCCCGGCCGGCGTGATCCGGCGGTTCGCCTTCACCGCCTCGGCCACCAGGTTGCGAACGTCGATCAGGACGCTTTCATTATCAGCCAGCCGTGTCAGCAGTTGGTCCGGGGCGCGTTCCGGGCTCAGCTCGTGCAGGCCGGCCAAGGTCTTGCCATGCTGTTCCATCTGGTCGGCGCTGAACAGCTCCGATCGCAGCGGCGCCTCGTCGCCGGCGTCCTGTCGTGCAAAGCCGTTTCCGAGGAGACTCGCCTTCCCACGGATCAAGTTCCCGAGAATGACCTTGCTGCTCATTTTCAAATGCGAGGTCTCCTTCTTAGAAGCGAAGTCTCAACCAACAGATCGCAACCGGGATTGCTTTGGACCGTCCCCTCCGGCGCTTCTTGTTGAGGCTGGATTATCATGAACGTTTCTATGGCAACCGCGGATGCGCCAACTGCAACAGGCGGCCGGCCGATCAGTCGGTGGAATAGCGTTGTGATCTGCGGAGGGTAATGGGCAAGCCCCGAGAAGGTCAAGCTGTGTCTACGAGATGGCTGACTTATACGCAGCCTGGTGTCGCTGTGCTACCGAGGGATCGCGCAAGAGCGGACAGTTCTACTACGTTGGCTGTTGGGCCAAGAAGGCAGGTCCCCTCTTAGAAATCCTCATCATCTTCTATGCAGGATGTGAGCTCAAACAGCCAAAAATCCAATAACACCTCCCGCTCATGGGCGATCAGCTTAGTGCGGACCAGCGCGCGGCCGGGCTCCATCCGTTCATCAAGATATTCCACGTATTGTTCCGCGTATCGATCAATGTGATGGACATAGTTCTTCAAAAGAAGGAGCTGAAAGAGTTGAACGAATTCATTCCTCTCTTCTTGTCCCAGAACGGTCCACTGTTGGCCCAAAATGTGCCTTGCCATCTCGGTGCAGCTAAAGCGTTCGGCGATAACCCTGGCCAACTGCTCCTTGCGATCAGCCCGCTCCCTCGGGCTTTTTTAGTTCTTCGTCGTGGAGAACGTCCAGCACGCGTTCATGGGTTCGTTTGATCGCCTCGGTGGCCGGACCAGCAAAGGCCGATTCCGCTGAGATGATTTCGAGAAGGATCTGATTCCAGGTGAACTCCGGGGAGCTAAAGTCCAAATCATCGAGGTTACAATCAGGAGCGCGTCGCACGGCTCAAGATCCGGTCCGCAACCGTCCCTTGCTGCGATCGGACGATCTCCTCTCTCGGTAATTTTGGCATACGAGTATCCCAGACCGTAGCTATACTTGAGTTGCATGGTAGGCCTCCGGACACATGCCGTCTGGTCAAAATTGCTCAATTCTGAAAATTGACCAGGGGCCGACAGCTTGGGTCTGCCCCTGTGCGAAGATCACCAGTAATAAGGGAAATTAGTCGTGCAGGACGACACCGAGGAGGGAAGTATGCACGTGCAATCCGCCATTGTAGTCAATGAACCCCAGCTTCCTGAACTTGTTCAGAAAGAAACTGACTCGTGACCGCGTGGTGCCGACCATTTCTGCCAGGGTTTCCTGACTGATCTTCGGAATGACCGGCTCGGGCTTGCCTTCTTTCCCAAAGTGGGCCAGCAGGAGCAGCACCCGCGCCAGCCGCTTCTCGCTTGAATTAAACAGCTGATCCACCAAGTCTTCTTCGATGCGAATGTTGCGAGACAGCAGATAGGAGGTGAAGAGCTCCGCAAATGTGGGTTCTTCGTGGAGCACGTTGATCATGGCGTGTTTGTCAATTCGAACGATACTGGAGTCTTCAAGAGAGGTCACGGTCGCCATGCGAACAACCTGCCCTGCTAGACAGCCTTCACCAAAAAAACCACCACGCTCCAGGATGGCCACGACGGCTTCTTTGCCTTGTTGGGACACGAC
>JBOHOS010000513.1:0-2643 GCA_050731295.1 Nitrospiraceae bacterium
ACTGAACCCATCTACTCTGTGCGCATCGGACTGGGGTGGCGCTGTGGGCGTAGTCAGGGAGTCCGAGATTGTGTGGTTTTGGATTGGATCGCACGCGGACTATGATTCCTTAGTCGCGCATTTGCGCAAGAAGGCCTAACCTGCGATTGGAGCGGACTCGCGAAATCGGCGCCGCGCTTACTTTCGCGAGCCGCTCAACCACATCCCGTTGGGCAGCATTGCGTTAAATGGTTCAGCTCCCGGTAGTCCACTCCTGCTTGATCCAGGCGCCGCCCTACGATGACCGAATCACTCGGTATGGACAGCCTGGGTAGGTACGAAGTGTGGGGGCAAGTACTTGCCGTCTCAGTCGTCGCTTGAGAAACCGCCGCTCCGGCTCCTGCTGCATGAGGCTCACGGCTCGTTCGTAAGAGGCCCGGGTTTTCGGGCTGCCAGGGCAGCAGATTTCCGCGGAATGTCTGCTTGACAAGGCTTCGCAAGCACGTGATATTCCACGCAGGACAAGGTTTGCGATGGCTTCCGATCACGGTCACAGCAATGGAGTCTCATCATGAAACTGGAGCTGAACGGTAAAACTGCTTTGGTGACTGCCTCCTCCGGCGGCATCGGGTTAGAAATCGCCCGCTCTCTAGCCGCCGAGGGTGCCAAGGTAATCATCAACGGCCGTGTGCAGACCAGCGTAGAAAAAGCCGTTGCAGACGTGCGCGCCGGTCTTCCCGATGCCGAGCTCATCGCTTTGGTGGCTGATAATGGAACTGCCGCAGGGTGCGACGCGACCATCTCGCTGTGGCCCGAAGTCGATATTCTGGTCAATAACCTCGGCATCTACGAGGCTGTCGGGTTTTTCGATGAAACGGACGAGGCTTGGCATAAGCTTTTTGAGGTCAATATCATGAGTGGCGTGCGCCTTTCCCGTCATTATCTCAAAGGCATGCTTCGCCGTGGTCACGGTCGGGTCGTGTTCATTTCCAGCGAATCGGGGATCTCGCCGGCACCCGAGATGGCTCACTACAGCGCAACAAAAACCATGCAGTTGGGAATTTCTCGCTCACTGGCCGAATTAACCAAAGGTACGGAGGTGACAGTGAATTCGGTGCTCCCCGGCCCCACGCGCACTGAAGGCGTCGAAAAGTTCATCCATGAGCTATTTCCTGCCCTACCTCCGGCCGAAGCCGCACGCCGGTTTATGTCAGAAAACCGGCCGACATCCCTCATTGGTCGTCTTATCGATCCAAGAGAGATCGGGGACATCGTGGCATTCATATGCAGCGCCCGCGCCTCCGCCATCAATGGATCGTGCCTCCGCGCCGAAGGCGGTCTCCTGCGTAGCGCCTTTTGATGCGTCGATAGACCATTGACATTGATGATGCTCGACGAAACAGCATAGGGCACAGTTATTCGCGTATCTTCGGGTGCAATCACACCAAACTTGCGGGGTAGCAAGACGGCTCTCGTGAATAGACCGCTTGGATCACGGTCGCTGTCGCAGCTCTGTGATAGTTATATGGATCAAGCACGTCGTGGTTCCTACGGGATCGTTCAGGGATGACCTACGATCCAGCTTTGCGCAACAGAAGAGAGAAAACATGGCAACGGCAAACGTGAACGGTGTGCAGCTCTCGTATGAGGTCAGCGGCGCTGGGGAAGTCCCTCTCATCTTGGTGCACGGATCTTGGGTATCGCGCCATAGCTGGGACCTCGTGGTTCCGGGCTTGGCTGAGTCGCTTCGAGTTCTCTCCTATGACCGGCGCGGCCATAGCGAAAGCGAGCGTCCAACGAGGCAGGGCAGCGTTCACGAAGACGTTGCCGACCTCGCGGCGCTCATCGAGCATGTGGGACTCGCACCGGCGTGGGTGGCTGGAAACTCATTTGGCGCGTCAATCACGCTCCGGTTGGCTGGCACGCATCCCGCTCTCTTCCGAGGAGTCATTGCGCACGAGCCGCCGCTATTCTCGTTGCTCGCGAATGACCGTGCTGTAATGCCGATCCTCGAGGAGGTCCGTGGAAGGATCAGCACCGTGGCCGAACGCATCACTTCCGGAGACCATGCCGGTGCTGCCGAGCAGTTCGTCGAGACCGTGGCGCTCGGGCCCGGCACCTGGGCCCAACTACCTCCCAAACTCCGGCAGACGTGTATCGAGAACGCACCGACATTCTTAGACGAGACGAACGATCCGGAGCAGTTTGTCTTCGACCTCGAATGGATCAAGGCGTTCCCTCGGCCGGTGTTACTCTCGACCGGTGATCAGAGTCCCCCGACGTTCGGCCCAGTGATCGCAAGGCTCGCCGACGTGCTGCCCAGCGCAGAGGTCGTCACGTTCCCCGGTGCCGGGCACATCCCGCATGCCACGCATCCGGACGCCTACATCGAAACGATCATGGCTTTCATCCATAAGCATGCGGGTGGTTAGCTCCAGTAACGAGCGGCAATACTGCTTCGGCTGGGTGGATGGCGGAGTCCTAACTGTCCGGTTTACTTTTCGCAATGACGTCATTCGGATTTTCGGAGCCGGCTACTGGCGGAAAGGCAGGCGAATGTATGAGCGAGAAAATCAAGTACACCGACTCGCCTCCTCCGGCTGAGGAAGGAAGTCAGGAACGACCTTGAAGTCTCCGAGAGGTTCGCAGCCTTCCCTTGAATGT
>JBOHOS010000514.1:0-2203 GCA_050731295.1 Nitrospiraceae bacterium
GTGGGATCATTCCGGCAAGCGGTTCGGAAGCACGGAGAAGGCCCACCGCGAACTCGGGTTTGAGATCCGGACGCCTTTCCGTAACGGCATTGAACAGACGATCGAGTGGACGCGTCGGAATCTGGACTGGATTGATGCCTGCATCCGGAAACATCAGGAACATATGGCCCGGGAGACGTATCAGGCCAACGTTGTCAAATCAGGTGGGTGTCCATCGCTTTCTGGTGACAGGAGCGGAGCGGGAGCTTCCGCGGGGACCAGCCTCCAGTAGCAATTCATCAGGAGTGGAGCTCTCTTCTATCAGTGTACGATTAATACGGCAACCTATGCCTCCACTTGCAAGTGCGGGAAAGAAGGTATGGAAATAACGGCGGGCTAATGCAATAGGATTTCTTTTATACTAAGAGTGCAGTCAACGGGTTCATTGTCGCTTGACAGCAGGGCCATCTCTAGGTCACCTACAGAACGCATCCTGGGTTCTAATCGGAATAGAAACTGAGTTGCCCCAGTCTTCGTTACATTTTTTCTGAAGTTATAAGAGCCACGCTTTATTACTAAATCAGCGGTTTGTTCATTGCAGTTGGTGCCTGATGTGGTGAAGATTATTTCCGAAATTATTCCGGGATCATGGATTACGTAGCGAAGATGGCCTTTGAGACCGGTGCTGTAGTCCGATGCGGTACCAATATAGTCCGGAATCCCCTGCAGTCTTACACGTTGCCCACCATTATCCCCTTCATTGTTATTGATCAGGGCTGGATATATTACCCCCGTCTTTCCGACAAGAGCTGAGTGTGCACTATGAATGTAAGAGAAAGGGTCAATACCGTTCTCCTCTTGTAGTCGAAATGCCAGATTCGAAGAATTGGTCACTCTGTGTTTTGCCGCGTCCTCTAGTAACCGGACCTCAGCAAATGACAATGCGTCTATGAAGTACTTGTGACCTCGCGAGTGCGGATAGCGCTTGTAATAGGCTCCCCAAGTAACGTCAAAAAATACCCATTTACCGCCGACATTCACCTCCGCGGCGATGTGGGACATCGGTATACCATGGTCGTTATGCCAATAAAACTCGAGACTCCGAGCAGTAAGCCCCAGAGAACTAAGTAGGGACAAAAACACCGAGATTTGATTGCCACAAATGCCAGCCTCATAAAGCAAGCACAATTCGTCACTGGTAGGCAGAGGTCTTTCCTTACGATATGAGAGGTACCCATATTGAGTTGAGCTAACCCGGCTTTGAACATAATTCATCGTAGCAAGAGCAGTGGTAAATTCCTTTAAAGATGTACGATCTATTCCTGCATCCCATGTAAGATCATCGGAGATGTATGTCGCATCACGGGAAATGAAGTCTCGCGCAGATCTGAAAGCTTGTGCTGCTATTTTGGCTTGCGACATATTGTCTGCCGACGATTGTTTGGTGTCAGGATAACTATCCTTAGTATTCTGTTGTTCATATGCATCACAGGCATTCAGTATTGTTACAGCTAATGCCATAATGCACACTAATGGCAACAAATTGATGGGCATTACTCGTGTTGTCACTGATCCCGACCCTTCGTCGAATCTACTTCCTGTCTGTTTTAGGTGATCAAGGCGCATCTTGGTTGGGAAGTCACAAGCGCACCACTTCTGTCCCAGTGGGATTCATATAACATAAATGGATTTCTCAATCATGGGGCTCCCGATTCGCTCTATTTCAACGACTATATTGGTGACGAAGATAGACTGAAATCAAAGAGAAGCTGAATACTAGAACAGCGAGTTTGGGAATGCCTAGTGTCCTCGGACCTTAAGCCGCAGCTAGGGCATCCCAAGTCGTTATATTTTCTATTTCTTATCGCCTCCATAGTAGAGCGTCTTCGTATTCTTGTATAACGGGTGCGCGGATTCAATGTAACTCACCGCGAACACAAGCCGATAAAGCTTGTGGTGAAAGGTATCACCGTGTGTGGAATCTTCGGGATATGGCACAGCGACCAGACGCCGGTGAGTCCGGCGCTGGTTCAGCGCGCTACGCATCGGCTTCGCCATCGCGGCCCTGATGACGAAGGGTACGTCTGCGTTCAGACTCGGACCGCTCGGGCGGTCCCGTGCGCAGGACCGGATACAAGCGCTGACATACGTCTTCCGAAACTCATCGACCTTGATGGGCAGTCGTTTGATTTGGCTCTTGGCTTTCGCCGTCTCTCGATTCTGG
>JBOHOS010000515.1:0-1713 GCA_050731295.1 Nitrospiraceae bacterium
CTCCAGGGGTATTCATAAGGCTGGCAGAACGAAATCTAGAGCAGAAGCCTATTTGTCCTAAGTCCTATTCAGGACTACAGCAAAAAGGTTGATTCCGTCAGAGAGAACCTACATCGTGAGATCGAAACTAGCGACTGCCAACAATCACGCGATTGAAAGAAACGGTCGACCTACATCTGCATATTCTTATGCCGTGACCGCAGTTGTGCCCTGCCGGAACGAGAGGGACTATATCGAGCGTTGCGTTCGCTCCATTCTCGGCCAAGAAATGCCGGAAGGCAATCTTGAAGTCATTGTTGTCGATGGCCTCTCGGAGGACGGGACACCCGAGGTACTTGACCGGCTCGCCAGGGAATATCCTTCATTGAAGGTCCTCACGAACCCCAAGCGCACCATGCCCGCCGGTGTGAATATCGGGATCCAAGCTGCACGGGGGCACTATATTGCCGTTATGGGCGCGCATAATCGTTATGCTTGCGACTACCTTAGCCAAAGCGTGCGGGTTCTGGAGGACACCAAGGCTGACAATGTGGGCGGCAGCATGATTTGCGAAGGCGGTTCTCACCTGCAACAGGCCATTACACTAGCCCACCACAGCGGATTCAGCGTCGGCGGGGCCCGATGGCATGATCCTCAGTACGAAGGCCCGGCCGACACGGTGTTCGGCGGAGTCTACCGTCGTGAGGTGTTCGAGCGGATTGGGCTCTTCGATGAAGAACTGGCGCGCAACCAAGACGATGAATTGAATCTACGTCTCGTGCAGCATGGCGGCAAGATTTGGCATTCGCCGCGCATTAGGAGTTGGTACAGGCCGCGACAGAGCCTGAAGGCGCTCTTTCGGCAATACGTGCAGTATGGCTATTGGAGAGTTCGCGTCGTTCAGAAGCGCAAGGCGGCGGCCTCAGTCCGGCAATTCGTTCCCGGTGCGTTTGTCTTCTCGCTGCTCGCACTTCCCGTTGCCGGCATCTTGTGGTCGCCTGGCTGGTGGTTCTGGCTGGCCGTGATTGTCTCCTACATCCTCTGCACTCTCGGTGTCTCGCTCGGGCTGGCGGCGCGGCATGGCTGGCGCTTTTTCTGCACGCTTCCGCCCGTCTTTGCCTGCTATCACATAGGGTATGGATTTGGGTTCGTGCATGGTCTTTGGGATTTCGTCCTTATCCGCCGCGGGCCTTCTCAGAGGTACAGCAAGCTGACTCGCATCTCTAGTACCTGATCAGCCCGCCTGGGCTTGATAGCATAGAACAAGGAACGGCGATGACACGCGAACTATCTGCAGCAGAAGTCGCCAACGAAGAGCGTCGCATCAAGTTAGCGTATGATAGTCAACAACCGCGTAACTATTACTCGTGGTTTACACCTGGAAACGTCTTCGTAGTTCAGGAACGGGAACGACGTTTGTTGAGACTCCTTAAAGCACGAGGCGTTCATTCACTCGAGGACAAGCGCATTCTCGACTTCGGCTGTGGATCGGGTCACTGGGTTCGAGAGTTTGTGAGATGGGGAGCTCAGCCGGAAAATATCACAGGAATTGATCTAATTCTCCCACGCATTAAGATCGCCACAGACCTTTGTCCGCGAGGTGTCACCCTACAGTGCATGAATGGGGCTATGCTGGATTTCCACGGCGAAAGCTTCGACCTTGTTCTTCAATCATTAGTGTTCACCTCGGTCCTGGATGAGAGCATGAAATATCGAATGGCGCAGGAGATGCTC